>CANMZR010000143.1 GCA_947502375.1 Polyangiaceae bacterium | reverse complement strand
GGACACGCCGCCGTCCCTTTACACGGTGGCGTCGGATCTCACGTGCTGCACCGATCCAAACGCGGCGGGTTGCACGAGTGGGGTGCCTTCCGTCGGCGTGGACGGCGCGTCCATCTATCTGAACAATCAGCACTGCGGCCTGTGAGCTCACTGCGGCCTGTGAGCTGACACGCAGGCCACAGTGAAGGCGTGCCTGCGTGACGCTTAAACGCTCACGGTGTGCAGACCGCGCCGTTGAGGTAGATTGTGGCCGTCCCCGAGTTCGCCGACGGAACGCCGTGTTTGCACTCGGGCGCGTCCGGAGTCGTGCAGCACGTTGTGTCGATGCCGGTTGTGTAAAGCGTCGGCGGGAGGTCTTGCTCACAGACGCCAATCTTGAATGTCTTCGGCACGCCCGCACCGACGACCTCTTTGCAGTCGAGCGAATCGGCGAACTGCACGAACGACACCGAGCCGTCGGCGTTGCACATGAGCGCGTTCGCGGAGTTGTCGTGCTCTTTGCCGTTGGCGTCCACGTCACGCCAGCCGTGACAGTCCGTCGCCTTCAGGCCCACGGGCCACTCGTGCGTGTTGCCTCCCGCGCACGCGCTGCTGTTGCCCGTCCTCGAGGTCGCGAGCGGCCCCGAGCACGCGCTGCTGCCACCACCACCACCGGAGCCAGACGACGTGGCGCTCGAGGCCGTGCCGGTCGCTGTGGTGGAGGAGACTGCCGTGGTGGAGGAGGCTGCCGCGGACGTGTCGGCATCGTCGCTGCAGGCAGCACCGACGAAGAGCGATGCGAACCCTGCGAGGAACAAACGATTCGAAATAACCATACGTGAGGTTTGACCAACGAAGGGCCTAGGTAAATAAGTTTCTACTGTTATTAAGGCAGAGCCTTTCGTTGATTGTGAGGGCGCCCCTCGACATCGGCCCACATCGGCCCTGAAGCTCACCCCACCGTCGGCACGCTCAATGAAGCGCGCGTCGTCGCGCCAGGCTCGATCGCCCACGGAACGCTCTGTCGTTATCGAATCGAGAGCGTCAACGGGGTAGGCTCTCGTTTCGATGAAACCTGACGAGCTACGCAAGCTGACGCGCGAAGTGCTTTTGGCTCGGGCCACTGCGTTTCAAATCGGACGCCCTGCCGTGCTCACGCATGCAAATCTTATGGACGACGCTCATGAAGGTGGTGGCTCCAAATGAGACCGGCCTGCGCGGCTGGCTCGGACGGGTGCGCGAGCCTGTCGCAGAAAAAAGTCGGTTTTTTGCCGTCTGCTTACCCCGAGCGCGTGTGCAGCCAATCGTTGTTATAACGATTTTTTACTGAAACACACTTATTCAACTGCGTAACTAGCCATGCCTACACTCGTTGTTTTTGGAGCTACGGGACGTACCGGTCGCAGACTTGTGACCGCCGCACTCGCCGTGGGTCACTCGGTGCGCGCGTTCGTGCGCGAACCTTCGCAATGGACCGCCCTTTTAGGAGTGACCGTGGTCAAAGGAGATGTGCTGGATGCGGCGGCTGTGAGGGGCGCCTTGCACATGGCGGACGGCGCGCTGTCGGCGCTCGGCGGCGGTACGACGAATGAGCCAGGGAACAGTCGCTCCGAGGGGCTCCAAAACATCGTCGCGGCGATGACGGAGCTCGGCGTTCAGCGAATTGTCGCACTCGGAGGAGGTGGCGTGCTCGACGCCTCGCAGGGAACAGGCCTCCGGAGCGAGCAGCCGCACTATCCCGAGATCTTCCGTCACGTGACCCGGGAACACCGCCGCGCCTGGGAAGCCCTTCGTGATTCAGCTCTCGATTGGACCTACGCCTGCCCGCCGGACATTCCCGACCGTGAAGCGACGGGCGCATTCCGTGTCCTCGGTAACGTCATGCCCGAGGTGCCGAAGGCTCTGGCCAATGGCGATCTCGCACACTTCATGGTGCACGAATGGACGGACCGGCAGTTTTCACGTTGCCGCGTCGGGATTTGCCGTTGAGGTTCCGTCACGGCATCGCCGCGGTGGAGAAGGCTCGGTGAAACGGTGAGCGCCGGATCGGCATTCCTCGTTCGGAAGCCTCGGTTTTGCTCGGGTCGTCGCGCTCGGCTCAATCGCGCTCGGCTCGATCGCACACGGCTCAATCGCACACGGCACGCTTTGTCGGTATCGAATCGAGGGCGTTAAGGCGCCTCGATTCGTTAGAATCGACCGATAAATAGCAACAGGTGGCCGAGTCAATATCCGTCGAAATCGAGGGTATTTCGACGCCCTCGCCAAAGAGGGGGCGTCGGAATACCCGTCGCTTCGATGGACTCGGCGCGCTACTCTCTCGGCTCGATGAAACGGGACGAGCTACGCAAGCTGAAGCGCGAAGAGCTTTTGGCTCGGGCCGCTGCGCTTCAAATTGGGCGTCCTGCCGTGCTCACGCACGCGGAGCTCATCGACGAGATCATGAAGCGGGTGGCCCCAAACGAGACCGGCATGCGCGGCTGGCTCGGACGGGCGCGCGATCTCGTGGCGCAAGTCGTTTCGAAAGGGCTGCACTTGCCCGATGCAGCGAAGCTCTTTCGGGGTGACCCCACCGAGCCGTTGCCCACGCCTCCGCCTCCTCTTCCCACGGTCACCTTGGCCGAAATTTATGCGGCGCAAGGACACGTTGCAAAGGCGGTCTCGGTGCTCGAACAGGTGCTGCTGCGGGACCCCTCCCATGACGTCGCGCAGGCGCTGAAGCTCGCGTTTGAAGGACGGCTTTCCGTCCCAAGCCCGACGCCCGAGGCGCTCCCGAAAGCCTCCGAAGATGGGGGGCCAGCCGCCACACCGGCGGTCCGGTATCTCGCACCGCGGCAGGGCGAGACCGGTGCCGAGGCGAGCTCCGACTTAGCCACGCCGACCTTTCGAGACGAGCTCGGTGTCACCGTCGGCGGCGGCGCGCGAACCCAAGTGAATTGGGCACTCAGGCCCGTTCGGCTGGCGCGTCTTCAGGCAACGGCACCGAGCGGCTCGCTCGTCGTACGGCTCGTTTCAATGGCGGCCTGCGATCACGAGCCAGCAGCAAAAACAGAGGACATCGCGGTGCGTGGGGTCGCAGGCAAGGTGTTCACCTCGGCCCTCCCAAGCGGCACCCTGCTGCGCTCGTGCCTTGGCTGGAAGACCGAATCGACGTTCGTTCCGCTCGTCGTCGGGCCGGCGGGCACCGTGCCGCTCGCGTGAGATTTCGCCCGCGCAAGGGCACTTCGTTTCCAGGCAAAAACGACGACTTTTCGGCTCACCTCGGACCGCCGTGCTATGAGCACCCCATGAAGCACGAGATGGCGCACGACCTCGACCAGGAGCTGGCTCGCAGGGTCGCTGAGCACGCCTTCGAAAGCTACCGAGCACGTTACGCGCAGTACTCGCCCACCTTGACCTGGATCAGTGCCACGGCAGCCACCGCGTCGTTTTCGGCGAAGGGCATTGAGCTGAACGGCCGAGTCGAGCTCGCGCCCGGAAAAATCTTGCTGGACGTCCAGGTGCCTTTTCTTTTGCGCATGTTCCAGAGCAAGGCCGTGTCCATCATCGAGCGCGAGCTCATCGTCTGGCACGGCCGCGCCAAGCGCGGCGAGCTGAGCTGAATTGAGCTGAATTGGGCTGAATTGGGCTGAATTGGGCTGAATTGGGCTGAATTGAGCTGGGCTGAGCCTTCGATAACGCGTGGTGCTCCCAAAGTAGCGCCGCGGAACGAGCTTTCGTTGACGAGCTTCGCGTTCGGGTAGGGGCCGGACGAGCAGCGGCGACGGGCGCGTGGTTTCACCGTGTTTGGGCGCCAAGAGCGGGACGAAAAGCAACGGCGAGGGAACGGCGAGCGCGCGTCGATGGTGGAAAGTTTCGAAACGTTCAGGACCTTCGTGACGACAACCCGATAAGGAGGTCCAGCGAATGCCGTCACGAACGTTGAACACCACGCTCTTCGCTTTCTTGCTTGCGACCCTCACGGAAAGCCACCGTGTGGCAGCCGAAAGTTCCGTCGAGCCGTCCGTTTCTTACGCACTTCAGAACGAAGCGGAGCAAGGCCCGTTGCCCCCAGCGTCGCTCGCCATCACCGTCGGGGTCCGCCATGAAACAACGGGAGACGACCTGCGTGCCAGCGCGTGGTTGTCGGTTCCATGGGACGCGTGGCTTCGGCAAACGAAGGGGAAAGAGGCAGACGGAGCGCGCCTCGACGGCCTCAACGCCAAGCACGATGCCAACGAAAAGACTGCCCGTCATGAACCCGACGAGCCCCGCGCTTTGCCGCAAGAAGCCCGCGAGGACCCCCACAAGAAAGGGCTTACGAGAACGCCGCCGCCAAGCCACGAGCGAGCCATTGTCGCTTGGCTCGCTGTCCGCGGCCTCGACGCGCAAGCTGCCGTCGCGGCCGGCCTCGCGCAAACCGATTTCGTCGAGCGCGCGGCGCACCTCGCCGACCTGAGCCGGAGGGCGCGTCAATCGTCGGCACTGCCGCAACTTCGCCTGCGCGCGATGCGAGTCACGAACGAGTCTGCTCAAATGCTCCCGACATCGTATGACCCGTTGCGCCAAACACTCTCGGGAGGAACCAGCGTGTGGCTCGAGGCGCGCGCGACCTGGAATCTGGACCGGGCACTTTTTGCAACCGAAGAGCTGCGGGTCGCAAGCCTCGAGCGAAGCTTGCGTGAGGAACGGAACGCGGTCGAAAGACGGGTCCTCGACGCCCTCTACGCCTGGCAAGCCGCTGCCGCGGAGCGACTCGACCCGAGCGCATCGTTCCGCGAATGCCGCTTCGCTTACGTGAAGGAGCTGCGCTCGGAGGCGGAACTCGAGCGGCTGACCGGCACCTGGTTCGCTGCGTTTCGCGCCGGAAAACCCGCGCTTCCGGAAGCCGACTGCCTGGCCGTCGCCGAGCGAGTCGAGCGCTGACTCGGTGGGACGATGAGCCAAGCTTTACGCAGCGAGGTTCAGCACGCCGGGCACAACCTCCGCGGCTCCGCTGAAGGGCTCACGCGCCACGTCGAGGAGACTCTTCGCAAGCCGCTTTCGAGCGCGATGCAGACGGCTCATGATCGTGCCCACGGGAACGCCCGCGCACCGGGCCGCGTCCTTGTAGGAGTGCTGGTCAAGATCGACCAAGGTAACGGCCTCGCGGTAATTCGCAGGAAGTGCCGCAAGCGCGGCGGCCGTCGCAGGCGGCAAGTCGAAGGCATCGGGAGGCAAAACGGGCTGTGACCAGGCGCTCGGATCGAAGGCAAAGCGAGCGAACGCGGAGCCCTCCCGCTGGTGACTGCGACACTGGGTCAAAAAGACGCGCCTCAGCACCTGAGCGACCCAGGCCGGCAAGTTCGTACCGCCGGCGAACGTGTGCTCGAACCGGAGCGCTCGCAGCATCGTTTCCTGCACGAGATCGTCCGCGCGGGCGCGTGAGCGGGATAGCCGAAACGCCTGGGCGAACAGGGTAGGTCTCAGGGCGGCAAGGCCCGCCCGCACTTCGGTCAATGGCACACAGACAGCCCTCGAAAGGGGAGACACAAGGGCGTCGGATTCAGTCGATGCATGGGTCATGAATGGCACTCCTGACCCGAAGCCTTCGCAAATCCGGTGCCACCGAGCGGCGCTCAAAAAACGAGCAAAAACACTCGTATGATGGAGATTCCGGTCGCTCTCGCGTGGCTCGTCTGCCGCAACGGTGTGTCCTCGGAGCCGCGCTCCGATTGGCGCTCGGGGCCGTTACAGGTTCGCAAGCGCCCGCGGCAAAGCCTCGATGAGATCGCCCGCGAGGAGGCCGCGCTCCGGAACCCGCCCGTCGATCGTGAGCTGCTCGCGCCAGACGCGCGCCGCGGCAAAGTGAACGAACACGCCTGCGCACACGAGCTCGAAGATCGCATCGAGCTCGAGCCGTTCTGGTGACGCCGCAACCAAGGCCGCGAGCACACCCGCGAGCACGTCGCCGGAACCCGCCGTGGCCAGGAGCGGCTCTGCCCCATCCAGGAACCGCAACGCGCCGCCCGGATGTGCGACCACCGAATAAGGCCCCTTGAACACGACCACCGCGCCCGTCTCCGCCGCCGCACGTGCCGCCGCGCCGAAACGATCCCGCTCGACATCGCTCGCACTCACGCCCAAGAGCCGCGCGAGCTCGCCCGCGTGGGGAGTCAGCACCCTCGGCCCGCGGGCGGTCCTAAGCTCTCGGGGGCGCCCCGCGAAACACGTGAGCGCATCGGCGTCCACGATCACCGGACCCGACCAGCCGATCACAACCTGTTCGACGACTTCACGCGCAGCCTCATCGAGCCCAAGCCCCGGTCCGATGGCAACGGCCGAACAGCGCTGAAGAGCACGCTCGACCGAAGCTTCGAGGGCTGCCGGCTCGAGCGCAGTCGTCATGACTTCGAGCACGCGACCATCGAGTGCGCGCACCACCTCCGGCCAGCTTGCGACCGTGACGAGGCCCGCGCCTGAACGGAGGGCCGCCGTGGCTGCAAGGAGAGCCGCGCCTGTTTTTCCTGGGCTTCCTGCGACGACGAGAACGCTCCCCGCCTTGTACTTGTGCAGATCGGGAGCACGCCAGCCACGCTGAATCAGCGCGTCACCGGCATCGATGGCCTCGGCGGTAAACGCCACCGAGTCGAGGACGGCGGCATCCGGAAGGCCGAGCCCAATCACGCGCAAGTCCCCCGCATGCCGCACGCCTTCTCCTTGCAAGAGGCCCGTCTTCAACTGGCCGAACGTCAAGGTCAACGCGGCGCGTACAGCGACGCCATGCACCCGACCGGTGGTCGCATCGATGCCCGAGGGAAGGTCGAGCGCGATGACCGGACGAACCCCGCCGTTCAAGAGTTCAACGACCTCTCGTGCCAAGCCTTCGATGGCTCGACCAAGACCGGTTCCGAACAGCGCATCGACGACGACGCTCGCCGTATCGAGTGCCTCTCGTAGCGCCAAAAGCTCCCCGTGAAGCTCGATCACTTCGATGCCGAGCCCACGGAGCGCGGCCAAATTCGTACGAGCGTCTCCGGCCACGTCGTCCCTATTTCCGAGCAAAAACACGACGGTTGCGAGGCCCACCGCTTCGAGATGACGAGCTACGACAAACCCATCGCCGCCGTTGTTTCCCTTGCCGCAAACGATCACGGCTGGACCCGTGGCGTTCGCCATCCGCTCGGCAATCAACGCAGCCGCGCCCCGACCAGCGTTCTCCATCAAGAGGAGCGCTGGCACTCCACAGACCTCACTCGCGTGGCGCTCGTAGCTCCGCATCTGTTCGCTGGTCATCGCTACGATCACAGCAAAGCTCCTCGCACGGTATGGAACGGCGGTCACGCACAGGCGGCCGCCTCAACGCCAGGAGCCCCCCGTCGGCTCGCCTTCCAGGATGACGATGGCGACAGCAATCCCCGCATCGTGGGAGATCGATACGTGCACGCGCGTGACCCCCACATGCTCCGCGAGGGCCTTGGCCGGACCATGCAAGACAAACTCTGGAGCCCGCTTTGGAGCACCGCGCACTTCGAGGTCGTGCCAGCCAATGCCGACGCCTCCTTGCATCGCTTTCGCCAACGCTTCTTTGGCTGCAAAGCGACCCGCCAGCGCGGTTGCGCGATCACTCCGCTGGGCGAGCGCCACCCGTTCCGCTGGGCCGAGAACACGCTCCCAAAACCGGTCGCCCCAGCGCGTGAGCATGCCCTCGACCCGCTCGATCGAACACACATCCATGCCCACGCCGAGGATCACGAGGCTCACCCCCGCCGCAACACGCCGCGGTTCACCGCCGCTTGCATGTCGCGCACCGCTTGAGAAATCCCCACCATCACGGCATCTCCGATGACGGCATGCCCGATATTGAATTCCGCGATGGTCGGGATCGCCGCGACCTCGAGCACGTTCTGTCGCGTGAGGCCATGGCCCGCCGCCACCTCGAGGCCGAGCGAGTGCGACAGCTCCGCCGCCGTCCGCAAGCGTGCGAGCTCACGGGCGGACGGATCATGACAATAATCACCTGTGTGCAACTCGATCTGGTGCGCGCCGATGGCGTGGGACAAACGCACGGTCGCTTCATCGGCGGCAATGAAAAGACTGACTTTGATCCCCACCGCCCGCAGCCGCGCAACCGCCTTCTCGACGACCACGCGGTGCCCCAGAACGTCGAGGCCGCCCTCGGTCGTACGCTCTTCGCGCCGCTCGGGAACCAGCGTGACGACGTCCGGCTTCACCCGCTCGGCGATCGCCAGCATTTCATCAGTCGTCGCCATTTCCATGTTGAGGAGCGTCGTCACCGACGCACGCAATCGGTCCATGTCCTCGTCTCGGATATGGCGGCGGTCTTCGCGCAAGTGAGCGGTGATGCCGTCGGCGCCTGCCTGTTCGCAGAGCTGCGCCGCGAACACCGGATCGGGGTAGCGGGTGCCACGCGCGTTGCGAATGGTCGCAACGTGGTCGATGTTGATGTGAAGCCGGATTGCCAAGATCGACTCCGTTTTCAGGAAGGCTGCACGTCGAAAGCTGCGACCGCGCGCTCCGCCGATTCGGCGAGCAGCACCTGGATCCGCCGCACGAGGCGGGCCGGATCTTCGACCACACCCTCGCTCAGCAAGGCTTGATCATAGAGCATCTCTCCGTAGGCTTGAATGCGCGAAGACTCGGGCTCGCGCTGGGCGAGGAGGCCGATGTTGCGAACAATCGGGTGGTTTGGATTGATTTCGAGAACGCGTTTCTTCGCGTCCACCTTGTCCTCCTCGAAGGCCTTCATCAAACGCTCGAGATTCGCGCTCGGATCGCCCGCAAGCGAAACGAGGCAGCTCGCGGTCTCGGTGAGACGGCGTGACGCACGAACGGCCGCGACGCGATCGCCAAGGACCTTCTCGATGGCCTCGAGGGCCGCCTTTAGCCGCGCATCGTCGGCGGGGACTTCCTCCGGGAGCTTCGGCTTGGCTATCTGATCGAGATCGAGATCGCCGTGAGCCACGCTCACAAGCTCCATGCCTTCAAAGGTCCGGAGGCCATTGACCATCCATTCGTCGATGGCATCGGTGAGGAGCAGGACGTCGAGGTCGCGTGCCCGGAACGCCTCGAGGAGTGGACTCTCGCGAAGCTGCGCGCCGTCGGTGCCCGTGAGAAAATAGATCTGCGTTTGCGCTTCGGGCTTCGCCTTCACATACGCTTCGAGGCCGATGAGCTCCGAGCTGGGTGAACGCATTGATTGAAACCGGTAGAGCTTCGCAAGGGTGTCCTTGTTGCGGAAATCCGTCGCCACGCCCTCCTTCAAGATGACGCCGAACTGGGCCCACATGAGACGGTATTTTTCGGGCTCTTCGGTCGCCAGCGTCTCGATTGCCTTCAGCGCCTGTTTGGTGAGCTGCTGCTCGATGTTTCGGATCGTGCGATTGTCCTGGAGGGTCTCGCGCGACACGTTGAGCTGAACGTCCTCGGAGTCGACGACGCCACGCAAGAAGCGCAGGTAATTCGGCAAGAGTTTGTCACAGTTCTCCATGATGAGAACCCGCTTTGCGTAAAGTCGAAGGCCAAGACTTGCGCGGGCGGAGAAGAGATCCATCGAGGCCTTCTCAGGGACGTACATGAGCGCCGAAAACTGAACGGGCGCGTCAACCGACCAATGGATTGTGGCGAGCGGCGTGTCGCCTCCGGCGCCGTTGGAGATGAGCTTGAAAAACTCGGCATGCTGCTCTTCGGTCACCTTCGCTCGCGGCAGTCGCCAGAGCGCGGACGAACGGTTCGCGACCTTCTCGCCGATGCGAATGGGGAACATGACAAAGTTCGAGTACTTTTCGATGACGTGCTCCACGCGCCAGTCGCTCGCGAACTCGGCCTGGTCCTCTTTCAGGTGCAGCGTGATCCGTGTGCCGGGCTTCGTGCGCTCGCCGACGGCCACCGTAAAGGCGCCATCCCCCGACGAACGCCAGAGGACCGGTTCGGCACCCTTCCCTAAGGAAAGCGTATCGACCTCGACGCGCTCGGCGACCATGAAGACGGCGTAGAACCCGACGCCGAACTGGCCGATGAGCTCGAGCGCACGGTCCTTTTCGCCGCTCTTTGAGAGATCCGCAAACTTCGCGAAGAACTCGGACGTACCCGAGCGCGCGATGGTACCCAGGTTCTCGATGACCTCATCGCGCGTCATGCCGACGCCGTTGTCTTCGATGATAAGGCAGCGATTCGCCTCGTCGAGAGTGATGTCGATGGCGGGCTCTTCCTCCGTGCGCGTGACGGTGTCCGCTGCGGTCAGCTGAAGAAAACGGGCCTTATCCAGGGCATCGGACGCATTCGATACGAGCTCGCGAAGAAAGACCTCCGGATTTGTGTAAAGAGAATTGATGACCAAGGACAGAACGCGCTGAACCTCGGCTTTGAAGGCGAACTGCTGTGGCTCGGTGGTCGTTTCGGCGGTCATGGTCAAACTCCTCCGGCTCGTATAATCACAGCACGCGATGGCTGCCATGCCCGAGATGCACGAGTTGAACGTGGGCGACGCCCGACTGGCCGTCCTGGTGGAGGGCGAAGGGCCTCTTATCGTGGCAGCCCACGGTTTTCCCGATTGCCAGCGAAGCTTTCGTCACCAGGTGGCGCCCCTCGTCGCCGCAGGCCTCCGGATCGCACGAGTCGCGATGCGGGGCTATGCACCGAGCAGCGCGTCCTCGGTCGGGCGTTACGACGTGGGGGTGCTCGCCGGAGATCTCGTGGCGGTTGCCGATGCCCTTTCGCCCGCGAGCCCGGTCGGCCTCCTCGGGCACGACTGGGGCGCGGTCGCAAGCTACGCGGCGGCAGCCCTGCGGCCGGAGCGTTTTTCGGGGATCGCAACGTTGGCGGTGCCGCATCTTCGAGTCGCCCTACCGAGGTTTTTTACGCTCGAGCAGCTGCGTCGCTCATTCTACATGGTCGAGTTCCAGCGGAGCTCGGCCGCGCGCGCACTGCGAGCGAGGGACTTCGCCGAGGTCGATGCACTGTGGCACCGCTGGTCACC
>CANMZR010000142.1 GCA_947502375.1 Polyangiaceae bacterium | reverse complement strand
GAGTTGATCATGGGTGAGAGACGCTGGCGCGCGGCGCAGCTCGCCGGAAAAAAAGAAGTTCCCGTGCTCGTCAAAGACGTCGACAGCGCCGAGTCGTTCGAACTAGCGCTCATCGAAAACCTGCAGCGCGCGGACCTCAACGCCCTGGAGACCGCGTCGGCATACGAGCGCTTGATCGAGGAAAATGGCTATACCCAAGCGCAGCTTGCGACGCGGGTCGGAAAGAGTCGCGTCGCCATCACGAACGGCCTTCGACTCCTGAAGCTGCCTACGGTGGTCCGCACGATGGTGGCGAGTGGTGAACTTTCTGAGGGCCATGCTCGGGCGCTCCTTGGCGCGCTCGACGAGGCCACGATGCTCTCGCTCGCACGCGCGACCATTGCAAAAAAGCTGAGCGTTCGCCAACTCGAGTCGCTCGTCCGCGCGGCTTCGAAGCCGGCGGGGGCGCCCGATGAGCCCAAGAAATCAACGAATGTCCGCGACCTCGAGCAACGCATCACGCGCCGACTAGGGGCCCGAACCGTCGTCGAACATCAGGATCCGGGCGGCCGGGTGGTCGTTGCCTATCGCTCTCTGGATGAGCTGGATCGCATCATCGCCGTGCTCGGCGCGTAAGCTGCGACGGCGCGCTCAGCCAGCTTCGACACGGAGCGCGAGGATCTCTCGGGCTAGACCCAGGTAGCTTTGAGAGCCCTTGCACTCGATGTCGTAGAGCAAGGCAGGCTTGCCGTGCGAAGGCGCCTCCGAGAGCTTCACGTTTCTAGGAATCACCGAGTCAAACACGTGGAAATGGTCTCGGACTTCCTTGGCGACTTGATGGCTGAGGGAGTTGCGTCCGTCGAACATCGTGAGCACGACGCCAGCGACGTCGAGCTTCGGGTTGTAGAGGTCCTTCACCCGATCGATGGTCGCCATCAGGTGCGTGAGCCCTTCGAGAGCGTAGTACTCGCACTGCATTGGAACGAGCACGAGATCGGCCGCGGAGAGGGCGTTGACGGTCAGTAGCCCAAGCGACGGCGCGCAATCGAGCACGATGTAGTCGTAGTCGGAACGCACCGAATCGAGCGCCTTCGAAAGCTTGAGAGCACGGTCCTCGGCATCGACCAATTCAAGCTCCATTCCGACGAGGTCTTGGGTCGCGGGGACGAGCTCGAGCATGGCGATTTCGGTGCCAATGATCGTCTCGCGCAACGAAAACCGTCCGACGATAGCGTCGTAGAGGGACCGCTCCACCGTTCGGGGACGCACCCCCACGCCGCTCGAGGCATTGCCTTGTGGGTCCACGTCCACGAGGAGCGTGTGCATCTCGGCCGTGGCGAGACCGGCCGCGAGGTTGACGCTCGTGGTCGTTTTTCCGACGCCGCCCTTCTGGTTGGCGACGGCGATGACGATGGCGCGGCTCATGGACTCCCGGTGAATAGCCCAGCAGCTAGCCCGCACCGATATTTATCTGCGCCATTTTCTTAGCCAAGGGTCAACACTAAACTACAGTGCGTGACATGTCGGTGGATGTAGTCAGCCGACCAGTCGTCACCCCCTAGCTCTCAGGTCATTCGGAGAATTCGATGCAGCCCAAGTCGTACACCAACTTTGCGGAGTTTGAGCGCGAGTACCTCAGGCCGGCGTTTCGCGTCGGGCAAACCTTCGAAGACATGGTGGCGGACAGCCCGTTCGAGGCTGAGTTCGAGCTCGATCGCGATCTCATCGAAGAGGCGATCCAGGAAGACGACACGTGATCAAAGTTTGAGTCCCTCCCGGGACTTGCCTGGCCCCGGTGGTGATTGCCTCGCTGCCGGGGTCTTTTTTTTCGATTTTGCGTCCCCCTCCCGGGACTTGCCTAGCCCCGGTGGTGATTGCCTCGCTGCCGGGGTTTTTTTTGTCTGACAACCGCAGCGTAAGGACGAGGGTGGCGCGCATCCTTCTTGACCGCACCCTCTTCGCGTGGCACTTCCCCGCACGGAGTCCAATCCATGGAAGTTCAAGTCGAAAAGCTCTCCCCGGTGCTGATGGAACTGCAGATTCAGGTGCCGGCCGATCGGGTCACGCATGAAGTCGACGGTGCCTTCGCCTCGCTTCAAAAAACGGCACGAGTTCGCGGGTTTCGCCCAGGAAAGGCTCCCCGGCAAATCATCGTTCAGCTGTACGGTCCGTCCGTTCGTGCGGACGTTGCCCGTCGCTTGATGGAGTCGGTGCTCCAGGAGGCGCTCGGTGAAAAAGGCATTCAGCCTTTGACGCAGCCGTCGGTGGAGCCGGCCGAACTGGAACCGAAGAAGCCGTTCTCCTTCAAGGCGCGCTTCGAAGTGCGCCCGGAGATCGACAAGGTCGCGTGGAAAGGTTTGTCGGCCGCAAAGCCGAGTGTCACCGTCTCCGATGAGGCGTTGAAGAGCGACCTCGCGCGGATCCAGCGAGAGCATTCGACGCTTCAAGCGGTCGATGGTCGCGGAGCCCAAAAGGGAGACATGGCGACCCTATCGCTTGGCTTCAAGATCGACGGCGCGGATCGCAACGAGACGGTCGAAACCGAGGTGGGCGAGGGCAAGGTCATGGGGCCTATCGAGGCGGTCCTGCTCGGCTCGAACGCCGGCGATGAGAAGAGCGTCGCCGTGAAGTTTCCCGAAAACCACCACGCCGCCCAGCTGCGCGGCAAAGACGTGACGATTTCCGTCAAGATCGATGAACTAAAGGAGCGTGTTTTACCGACCATCGACGACGAGCTCGCGAAAGACGCGGGCAGCGAGAGTTTGGTCGCCCTTGAAGCCGCCATCAAAGAACGCCTTGGCAAGGAGCTCGAGCAGCGCGCCGAGGAGGAGGTCGCGAAAGCCCTCGTGGTTCAGCTCTGCGAGAAAAACACGATTCCGGTCCCGCCTTCGCTCGTCGAGCAACAGTCGCGGATGACCGAGCGCGAGATGCAGTCGATGGCCCAGATGACCGGGCAGCCCTTCCGCCGCACCGCGGAGCTGGTCGAGCACATTCGGGCGGATTCCGAAATGAAGGTTCGCGCCGGTCTGCTCATGGCCGAGATCGCGAAGGAGAATAAACTGGATGTCACGGAAGCCGACATCGAGACGGGCTACGAGGAACTCGCCGCGCAATCCGGGAAGAACGTGGCGAAAGTCAAGGCCGAGTACCGTGAGCGCGGCAAGCGCGAGCTGCTGATCGGCATGATCCTCGAGGACAAGGTCCTTACGCTGATTGAGAAAGAAGCCACGGTTACGAGCGCCTGACGGGTGAGCACGTGCTAGCCGGGGCGAGCCTCGGTTGAGCGGTCCCCCCAAGGAATTTGGATTGCGAAGTCGGAGTAAAACCGGCCTTACGTTGTTGAATGGGTGACGGGTTCACCTAGCTGAAGGAGACGCGATGAATCGAACCAAGGCTCTCGATGTTTTGGATAGCTCAGCCGATTACATTCGGCATGAGCGTGAGCGTGCTGCCTATTATCTACCGCGCATCACCGAGACGACGCATCGCGGCGAGCGGGAGTGGGACATCTACAGCCGTCTCCTCAAAGACCGGATCGTCTTCGTCGGCACCGAGATCGACGACTTTGTCGCGAACGCGGTCGTCGCACAGTTCTTGTTCCTCGAGAGCGAGGACCCGGACAAAGAAATTCAAATGTACATCAACAGCCCCGGCGGCATCGTCACCGCGGGACTCGCGATGATCGACACGATGAATTACATCCGGAGCAAGGTCTCCACGATGTGCATCGGCCAGGCGTCGTCGATGGGTGCGGTGCTCCTCGCGGTTGGCGCCAAGGGCCATCGTTTCGCGTTGCCGAATGCGCGCATCATGATTCACCAGCCGCTCGGCGGCGCTCGTGGTCAGGCCACGGACATCGAAATCCAGGCGCGCGAAATCAAGAAGGTGAAGGATACCCTCACCGACATGCTTGCGACGGCCACCGGGCAAACCCGCGAGCGGATTGCGAGTGACATCGAGCGTGACTTTTATCTGAGTGCGAGTGAGGCTAAGGACTACGGCCTCATCGACCGTGTGCTTCAGAAAGCTGGCCAGGAGACCTGAGCCTCATCGCGCGACCAGACTCTGCTACCGGAGCCTTGCCGCACCTCGTATGCTTGCCTCGCGCGCAAGCGACCCTTCCAAGTTTGTAAAAGAAATTCTACGTGGACCGCCGCCGAGACGACGCCAATGGTAGCCTGAACTGTTCTTTTTGCGGGAAATCGCAGAAGGAAGTGAAGAAGCTTATCGCCGGACCCACGGTCTACATTTGCGATGAGTGCATCGGTCTTTGCAACGACATCATCGCCGAAGAAGTCGACAAGGAAGAGCCAGTCGTCGGGTCGACGGCGATCCCGAAGCCACGCGAGATCAAAACGATCCTCGACGACTACGTGATTGGACAGGACCAGGCGAAGCGTGCCCTCTCGGTCGCGGTGTACAATCATTACAAGCGCATCGACAGCCGGGTGAACGCGGGCGATGTCGAGCTGGCGAAGTCGAACATCCTCCTCTTGGGTCCGACCGGCTGCGGTAAGACGCTGCTCGCGCAGACGCTAGCGAAGATCATCAACGTGCCGTTCGCCATCGCCGACGCGACGACGTTGACCGAGGCCGGCTACGTGGGGGAGGACGTCGAGAACATCATCGTGCAGTTGCTGCAGAACGCCGACCACGACGTGGAAGCGGCGCAGCGCGGGATTGTTTACATCGATGAGATCGACAAGATTTCGCGCAAGAGTGACAACCCGAGCATCACGCGCGATGTTTCGGGCGAAGGCGTCCAGCAAGCGCTCCTCAAGATCATCGAGGGCACGGTTGCGAACGTGCCGCCGAAGGGCGGTCGCAAGCACCCCCAGCAAGACTTTTTGCAGGTGGACACGACGAACATCCTCTTCATCTGTGGTGGTGCTTTCGTCGGGCTGGACCAGATCATCAAACGTCGCATCGGCCAGAGCACGCTGGGCTTCAATGCGGACGTGAAGTCCCGAAACGACATGCGCCTCGGAGATTTGTTGAAGCAGGTTCAACCCGGGGATTTGTTGAAATTCGGGCTCATCCCTGAGTTCATCGGTCGCTTGCCGGTGATAGCGACGCTCAACGAGCTCACCGAGGAGGCGCTCGTCGACATTTTGACGAAGCCGCGCAACAGCTTGGTCAAGCAGTACCAGAAGCTCTTCGAGATGGATGAGGTTCGCCTCAAGTTCACGAAGGGCGCGCTCAAGTCGGTCGCCAAGAAGGCCATCGCACGCGAGAGCGGCGCGCGTGGTCTCAGGGCCATCCTCGAGGACTCGATGATGGACTTGATGTACGACATCCCCGGTAAAACCGAGGTGAAGGAAGTCGTCGTCTCGGAAGAGGTCATCGAGAAAAAAGAGTTGCCGTTGATGGTTTACGCCGAAAAGGCAGAGCCGGCCTGAGGCGAGGGAAGCCTCGTTTGACAGCTCCTTTGAGCTTCGGGCTCCGGTTCTGGGGCAGTCGCTCAATGAAGTCCTCCGCGTGTTTGAAGCTCCATGGTTAAGAACCCCGACGCCACCGACCCCGATTCGACCGAACTGCTCGTGCTGCCGCTCTTGCCGCTGCGCGACATCATCCTCTTTCCGGGGATGATCTCGCAGCTGTTCGTCGGACGCGAGCGTTCCATAGCGGCGCTCGAAGAGGCGATGAAGGGTACGAAAGAGATCCTGCTAGCGGCTCAGCGCAATGCGAAGACGAACGATCCGGCGCCCGAGGATATTTTTGCAGTCGGGACGTTGGGCGATATCCGTCAACTGGTAAGGTTGCCTGACGGGACCGTGAAGGTGCTCGTCGAAGGCAAGCGCCGCATGAAGATCACGCGGTATGCGGAGACGACGCCCTGCTACCTCGTCGAGGCCGAGCCGATCCCTGAAGTGGAAGCGACCGACGTGGCAGCGGCCGCGCTCGTCCGTTCGGTGCAGTCGACCTTCGAGACGTACCTGAAGCTGAACAAGAAGCTCCCGCCGGAAGTGCTGGTGTCCGTTCAGTCGATGGATGAGGCCCAGCGACTCTCAGACACCATCATCGCCAATCTGCCGACCGTGAAGCTCAGCGACCGGCAGGAGCTCCTCGAGAACGCCGATCCGCGGGCTCGGCTCGAGCGGCTGATGGAGCTCTTGCAAGGTGAAATCGAGATTCTCCAAGTCGAGAAGAAGATCCGTTCCCGCGTGAAGCGGCAGATGGACCGAACTCAGAAGGAGTATTATCTAAACGAGCAAATGCAGGCCATCCAGAAGGAACTGGGTGGTGGAGAGCGCGACGAGTTTAAAAATGAGCTGCAGGAGCTGACGGACCAGCTCAAGAACAAGCGGGTCAGCAAAGAAGCTGAAGAGAAGCTCAAAAAAGAGCTGAAAAAGCTCAAGATGATGCATCCGACGAGCGCCGAGGCGACCGTTGTTCGTAACTACATCGACTGCATCCTCGAGCTTCCGTGGTTTGACAAAAGCGAGGAACGCTACGATCTCGAGGAGGCCGAGAAGATCCTCGATGAGGACCACTACGGCCTTCGCAAAATCAAGGAGCGCATCCTCGAACATCTCGCGGTGCAGGCCCTCACCCATGAGCTCCGCGGACCGGTGCTGTGCTTCGTGGGCCCGCCTGGAGTGGGAAAGACCTCGCTCGCGAAGAGCATTGCGCGAGCGACCGGTCGCAAGTTCGTGCGACTCGCGCTCGGCGGTGTCCGTGACGAAGCCGAGATCCGTGGTCATCGCCGAACGTATATTGGCGCGCTGCCCGGCAAGTTGCTTCAATCCTTGAAGAAGGCCGGGACCAACAATCCGGTGTTCTTGCTCGATGAAGTTGACAAGCTGTCGAGTGATTTTCGGGGTGATCCGGCCTCGGCGTTGCTCGAGGTTCTCGACCGCGAGCAAAATCACGCTTTCAACGACCACTACCTCGATCTCGATTACGACCTCTCGGATGTGATGTTCATCACGACGGCGAACTCGCTTGGGGGGATCCCCGTGGCGCTTCAGGACCGGATGGAGGTCATCGAGCTAGGTGGGTACACGGAGTTCGAGAAACTCAACATCGCGGTGGATTATTTGATCCCGCGGAATCGAAAAGAATGCGGTCTGGATGAGGTTCCGCTCTCGATTTCGGAGAGTGCCATCCGCACGATTGTCCATCACTACACGCGCGAGAGTGGCGTGCGTTCGCTCGATCGCGAGCTCGCGAGCGTGTGCCGTAAGGTGGCGCGTCAGGTGGTCAAGGACGGCAAAGACAAGCCGGTGGAAGTCGGCGCAAAGCAGATCCCGAAGTTCCTTGGCGTGCCGAAATACCGGCTGAGTAAAAAAGAGGAGGTCGACGAGGTGGGGCTCGTCAAAGGTCTCGCGGTGACTTCGGTGGGCGGCGAGATTTTGGAAGCCGAGGCGGTTGTCGTTCCGGGCAAGGGCAAGGTGATCATCACCGGGCGGCTCGAGAAGGGCATGGAGGAGAGTGGGCAGGCGGCGATGAGCTACGTCCGCAGTCGCTTGAAGCAGTTTCGCTTGAGCGAGGACCACTGCCAGAGCGTTGACATTCACGTTCACTTTCCCGACTTCGTGAAGAAGGACGGACCGAGTGCGGGCGTCACGATGGTCACCGCGATTGTGAGCGCACTTTTGCGTGTTCCCGTCAGCCGCGAGGTCGCGATGACGGGTGAAATCACGCTTCGTGGTCGAGTGATGCCCATCGGTGGCGTGAAAGAGAAGTTGCTCGCGGCACACCGCGCGGGGCTTGCGACGATCATCCTTCCGAAGGAAAACCGGAAAGACTTGAGGGATGTGCCGCGCCGGGTGTTGAAGCTCCTAAGGATCGTGCTCGTCGATCATGTCGATGAGGTGCTCCGCGAGGCTCTCAAGCTCGATGACCCGGATAGCTATTTCGGTCCACCGCGCACGTCGATCGAGTTCCGCGATGGTGAGGCGTTCGTTCGCGAAGGGGTTGACCTTGCTCGTCGAGCCGTCGACGAGGAGCCGACTGCAGCCCGCATTCCGGTGGTGTCGCCCCCGAGCGTCGGAGAGCAGCCGGGCGCGTAGTCGAGATTCGTTCGAATCGCTCAGTGGCAGCCGAAGCGCGCGAGGTAGACGGACTGCACGGCGTTCACGAGCCCGTTGAAGCCAACGAGCACTTGGCGTGTGACCGAATCGAACGCCACCTGGGGTGGGGTGGTCAGCTTCGGAGGGTCTTTGATGGAGGCGGTCGCGAGCAGGGTGCCGCTCGCGTTGAAGACGAGGACCTCGATAGCCGAGGGGGCTTCCGAGGGTGCGTCGTAGAGCACCACCACCATGCCGTCGTCGAGCTTCTGGGCTGCGAAAGCGAACGGATTCTCGGTCAACGTAGCAAGGGGTAAAACGCCCAGCACCTTGCCGAAGCCGTCGAGGGCGATCCCAGAAAGGGTGGTGGGGTTCGACCAAAAGAGGAGCCACGCGCCGTCTGCGCGCGGGACGAGGACGAGCTGGGAGCTGGTGCCGCCGAATGGGAGCTGGCCGCTGACGAATGGCATCCCGTTCACGATGAAATCAACGCTGACCTCCACGGGCTCCGGCGCGGCGATGGACGGGTTGCAGCTCGGAACCTGCGGCCCGCTTCGCACGAGGAGCCAGCCGTTGGTGAGTGCGAGCGCGTCGGTGGTCACGGGCTTGGTGCTGCATCCGACGTTGTACGGACCGCGGAGCTGCACGCCGTCGTAAAACGCGGCCCGGAGCTGCGTGGAGCCGCCGGGAGACACGCTCGGATGGCTCATGGCCATGAAGTACGTGCCCAGCCCATAGCGCACGAACAGCGCGCGGTCGGCGGCGAAGTCCGTGACGACCTGTGCACTCCAGTTGCCCGAGGCCGGAGCGACTTTGCCGAACCCGACGCCTGGGCCAAGGGGGTTGGGCGTGAGGAGCGCGACGAGTGGATTGGCAGTAAAATCAATGGCGAAACTCAGTTTTAGATCGGCGAGGATCAATACGGGAGGGCTCGTTTTGGGTGGCCACGCGTCGGCCCATTCGACCGTGGTGCTAGCGAGCCGCAGGCCAAGCGTCGAATCGAAAGGTCGGTGAAAGACCGCCGTCCGGCCTGCATCCAATGCATGAAAACGCGTGTTGTCGGCGGTGCCGGGACCGAGCGTCGGGATGGGCGTGACGGCGCCGTTCGGCGTGAGGACATCGCACACGGTGTCGAGGGGCGCTCCAGTGCCGGTGCTCGTCATCGTGCCGGTCGTCGAGCCCGGGTCCGCTCCGCCGCCGCCCACGGAGCCCGTGGGAGTGCCCGTGGTGCTCGATTCAACCCCACCGGTGCCGCCAGTCGAGGAGCCCGCGGTGGGAGCGTCGCTAGCGAGCGAGCGCAGCCCGTTCGGTAGTTCGGTGCGTGCTCCGCAGGCCAGAAGGCAAAGCAACGTCAGCACGGTCGCGCGCATGACTCGTGAGCATAGTTCAGTCGGTGTCCGTTTGAGGGAACGTATCTTCGTGGGGCTCGGAGCGAGCGGGCGCGCAGACGTCTCCGTGGGGGCTCTTCGGCTTCTGCCGTGTACGGCAGAGGGCGGCTGCGTTAGACGAGGCCATGCTGCGCCGTGCCCTCCTCAGTGTGTCCGACAAAACCGGAATCGTCGAACTCGCCCGTGCGCTCATCGAGCGCGGGACCGAGCTTTATTCCACGGGTGGCACACTATCGACGCTCCGAGCCGCCGGCCTCCGAGTGAGTTCCGTCGAGGACTACACCGGGTCCCCGGAGGTGATGGATGGGCGCGTCAAGACCCTGCATCCACGAGTCCACGGTGGGATCCTCGCTCGCGAAGCAAAAGATGCGGCAGACCTCGCCCGACTCGGTGCCGAGCTCATCGATCTGGTCGTTGTGAACTTGTACCCATTCGAGGCCACCGTTCGCCGAGGGGCCTCGTATGACGAGACCGTGGAGAACATCGACATCGGTGGGCCCTCGATGCTGCGAAGCGCGGCCAAGAACCATGAGCGCGTCACCGTCCTCTGTGACCCGATGGACTATGCGGCGCTCGTGGCGCAGCTCGATGTAGGGGTGACGCTAGCGCTGCGCTCGCGGCTCGCAGCGAAGGCGTTTGCGCATACGGCCGCCTACGATGGCGCGATTGCCGCCTACCTTTCCGCCGCCGCGGAGCGCTCGGACGCGCCAGCGGGCGGGACCGACACGACGTCTTTTCCCCCTTACCTCACGCTGCCCCTCGAGCGCGTCGCGGGCTTACGCTATGGCGAAAATCCACATCAACGTGGAGCTTGGTATCGCGATCGCCAGGCTCTTGCCGGAAGCCTCTCGCTCGCCGAGAGCATCGGGGCCGGCGGCAAGGAACTCTCGTTCAACAACCTCGTCGATCTGGATGCAGCGCTCGAACTCGTGCGCGAGTTCTCCATGCCAACCGCTGCTGTGATCAAGCACACGAACCCCTGCGGGCTGGCGACCCACAGCGAGCTTCACGAGGCATTTCGGCTCGCGAGGGAAGGCGATCCGCTGAGTGCATTTGGTGGGATTGTCGCTCTGAACCGCCCGTGCGATGAGGCCACGGCGCTCGTCATTGCCGAGACGTTCATCGAGGGCGTGGTCGCACCTGGATTTACTCCGAGCGCACTCGCTGTGCTTCACAAGAAGAAGAATTTGCGGCTCGTGCAGGTTGGCGACGTCAGCAGCCCTCGGGGCCTCGAGTTGAAGCGCATCGGCGGCGGGTTCGTCGTGCAAGATGCTGATGTCCAGGGCCCGGGCGAGGTGGCTCGCGGCCGGGTCGTTACGAAGCGCGCGCCCACCGCAGCGGAGCTCGGGTCCTTGGAGGTCGCCTGGCAAACCTGCAAGCACGTCAAGAGCAACGCCATCGTCCTGGTCCAGCCTTCGTCTGGCGGTCACCAGGTCGTGGGAGTCGGGGCGGGGCAGATGTCCAGGATCGTGAGCGTGGCCATTGCTTGCGACAAAGCGGGCGCACGGGTCACGGGGAGCGCGCTCGGCTCGGATGCGTTCTTCCCGTTTGCAGATGGGGTCGAGACAGCCGCCCTGCGCGGTGTGACG
>CANMZR010000141.1 GCA_947502375.1 Polyangiaceae bacterium | reverse complement strand
TCCCGACGGTCAACGCGTAAAGAAACAGGGACGCGACGAGCATCCGTTTTGCCGTCACCCGCTCGATGATCGAGCTCATCGGAAACGAGAAGGCCACGATCCCCAGAGCGAACCACGCCGCAAGACTGCCGATGCTTTCCTTTAAATAGCCACGCCCGTCGAGATGGATGGCGAGCAGCGATATCGCCATGCCACACGCGACGCCGACGAGCAGAATGGTCAGGTTGATGAGCCAAATGTTGCGGTCACGGATCTTGGACGACACGGCGCGCACCCTGCACCGGGGACACGATGCGTGTCAAACGAGGCGGTCGGCGCCCCAGCGGGAGGGGCTGCCGTTCATGGCGGCGAGGGTGGGGCGAGGCGGCGCGGGAACCGTCTCGATGGAGCGCGAGGTCGGTGCGCGCGTGGACTCATTGGACTCGCCGCGAGGTGCCGTCAAAGCGCCCCAGCGTCAACGTGAGACCGGCATCGGCCGCGGCTGGCGGTCCGCCATGTTCCGTTAGCGGCCGCCAGCTTACCGCTCGAAAAGATCGCAGAAACGAAGACAAATAGCTGGATCGGCGCTTGCTTACGTGTGCGTTCATGACGCACGAGACGAGACGCATCGACCCCTTGCTCGCGCTCGGAGTCGCGACCGCAGTCGGGCCGCCGTTGCTGCTTAGCCCGTGGGTAACCGGTGCGGTGCTGATGCTTGCGGTGGTCCTCACCCACAGAGCGTGCCCACGTTGGCTGCCGTGGGCCGGGGCGCTCCTGGCGATCGTCGCCGCGGTTCGGACCCACCGCGCGCTTCGAGTGGCGGACGAGGGCCATCAGCGGACGGTGGTGGCGCTGACGCCCCCGCGGCGCTGCGAGTTCGAGGGCGAAGTGGTCCGCTCACCCGTGGTCATCACGGCGGCTGGCAGTCTGCAGGAACCCGCTGGGTCAGCGGAGCTCGGTCGAGCTCGAATCGACGTCCGCGTGCTCACGGGTACGTGCGAGCAAGGCCCGGCCCCGAACACCATCGTGCGCCTTCATGGCGGACCCGAAACAGCGGTGCGCGGCGCGACCCTCGAGATCGTGGCGGACATGGCCGCTGTGCAACGCTTCGACAATCCGGGATCGCTCGAGCCAGCCCTCGGTTTGGCGCTCTCGGGTGTCACGGCGAGCGGACGGTTTATCGACGCGCGCACGGTCGAACGAGGTCGGGGTCTCAGGGCTGCCATCGATCGCGCGAGGGCTCGTGTGCGCCGCCGCATCGAAGCGTCTTTTTCTCGGGACGTGACCCCGCTCGCCCGTGCGTTGGTCCTCGGGGAAACGGATCTCATAGAGGGCGATCGCGAGGCTTTTCGCGACAGCGGACTCGCGCATTTGCTGGCGGTTTCGGGAACGCATCTCGTCTTGGCGGTGCTCGCATTCGTGCGCCTGTTGACGTTCCTATTGTTAAGGATCAACGTGCTCGCGCGCCGCTTGGACGTACGGCGAATCGCCGCCGCGCTGGGTCTGCCGCTTGCCCTCATCTACGCGGACTTCGCGGGTGGCGGCGGCTCCGCGTGGCGTGCCGCGGTGATGCTGGCGGCAGCACTCCTGACCCGGGTGTTCGCTCGGCGCGCATCGCCAAGTCGTTGCCTGGCATTCGCGCTCGCGGGGCCTGCTCTCATGGATCCGCTGGTCCTCGCGGATGCATCGTTCGCCTTGTCGCTCGCGGCGACGTCCGCGCTGATGCTGACCGCCGAGCACCGCGATTCAGGCGCCACGGCTCCGCGACTCGGGCGGCTTCGCGCGATGATGCGCGTGACGCTCGCGGCGACGCTCGGAACGGCGCCAGTCTTGCTCCTGCTGGGCGCGCGGCTGCCGCTACACGGCGTGGCTGCCAACCTGTTAGCGGCACCGGTGGGCGAGCTTGTGGCCCTGCCGGCAAGCTTGCTTCACGCCGGCGCATGGTGGGCGCCACCGGTCGAATCACGGCTTGCGGCACTCGGGGGTGGCGGGCTCAGGCTCGTAAGGGCCATCGCTTTTTCGGCGTCCACCGGGCCGCTCGCGACCATCCGTTTGCCGCCTCCGACCGCTCTCGAGCTCGGGGTCCTCGCGGTCGGCACGCTCGCCATGTTTCGCACCCGGCCGCTGCGCCTCTGGATCCTCGCGCTGACGATGACGGCACTCGGTGGCGCCGAATGGATAGCGTCGGTGCAGGGGAAGCCAAAGGACGGCTTGCGAATCACGGCGCTCGACGTAGGGCAAGGTGACAGCTTGCTCGTGGACTTTCCAGATGGCCGAGCCATGCTGATCGATGGCGGCGGCATGGTGGGTTCGGGCATCGATATCGGCAAGCGCGTGTTGCTACCCGAGCTTGCCGCCCGGCGAAGACGGCGCCTCGACGTGGTCGTCATCACCCATCCCCATCCGGATCATTTCCTGGGCTTGCTCAGCGCATTGCCCGAACTCGAGGTGGGTGAACTTTGGGAGAGCGGTCTCGCGAGCGCCACTCAACCGGATGGCCCATTGGCCCGGCTCATCGAAATGCTGATAAAACGCGGCACAATAAGACGCGGACCGGCCGAATTATGCCCGCTGAGCCGCGCGTTCGGCGGCGTCGACGTCGCGGTGTTGGCGCCCTGCCCCGCGTTCGATTCCAACGCCTCGGCCAACGACAATTCCATCGTGCTTCGATTGCGTTACGGCGCCCGCACGGCGCTGCTTGTCGGCGATGCTGAACGTGCGACGGAGACCCAGCTTATCGAACACGAAGGGCGCGGCCTGCGAGCGGACCTGCTGAAGGTCGGCCACCACGGCAGTCGCACCTCGAGCACGGCTGAATTTCTCGACGCCGTACGACCCGAGCTCGCCATGATCTCTTCGGGGGTGCGTAACCGCTTCGGGCATCCGGCGCCCATCACCCTCGACACGTTGAGGGCACGCGACGTGGACGTGTGGCGTACCGACCGAGAAGGCGCCATCGCTTTCTGGACGGACGGAAAAACGATGCGCGTCACGACGGCCTGCGAAGCACGGCAAGCGCTGAGCCGCGTTTCACGCTAGAGTGAAATTCTTACGCCAAAGGCATTTCGCTTTCGGCAAGCTTGTTTCCTCGACCAAAACGATGCGTCGCGACGCCCTCCGAGACCTTATCCGCCAACGCTTGCCCCTGGAGCGTGGCCGCCTGAACAAAAGCGCTCCCTACACCATCGCGCTCGCGTACCCCTCGCCTTACAACGTGGCGATGAGCTCGCTCGGTTACCTGCAGATCTACAAATCGATCCAGGCCGAGCCCGAAATGGCGTGCGAGCGCGTCTTCAATCACGACGACGCCGGAAGCGGCCCTATCGACGAGCCGCCGCTCAGTTACGAAGGCATGCGCGCGCTCGACACCTTTCCGGTGATTGCGTTTTCGGTCGCGTACGAGCTCGAGATTGCCGGGCTCGTCCAGATGCTCGATGCCACCGGGATCCCCTCCGTGCGCGAAGAGCGTGACGCCCGTCATCCGTTCATCCTCGCGGGCGGGCCGCTGACCTTCTCGAATCCACTGCCGCTCGCGGCCTTCGTGGACGCTGTGATCCTCGGCGAAGCGGACTCGCTCGCGGTGGAAGTGCTGCGCGTGCTCCGCGCGGCATCGAACCGCGAGGACGCCCTGAGAAGACTGGCCGAGATGCCGCACGTCTTCGTACCCGAGCACCACGGCGATGTCCTGCCGCCCGTGGCCCAATGCGATGACTCGCTGCTGCCGGCCTGGGCACCCATCCGCACGCCCGACACGGAGCTGTCGGATATGTTCCTCATCGAAACGGAGCGCGGCTGCTCACGAGGCTGCTCCTATTGCGTCATGCGTCGCTCCACCAACGGCGGCATGCGCGTCGTGCCGATGGCGCGGGTGCTGGAGCTCATCCCGATGGACGCGAAGCGCGTGGGCTTGGTCGGTGCAGCCGTCAGTGACCATCCCCAGATTATCGAGATTGTGGAGACCCTCGTCGCCCGCGGCGCGGAGGTCGGTCTGTCAAGCCTGCGACCCGATCGCCTGAAAGATCGCTTCGTCGCCGCGCTCAAATCGGCCGGGTACAAGACCCTGACCACCGCCCTCGATGGCGCGAGCGATCGCGTGCGAGAAATTCTCGACCGACGGGCACGAACGACCCACGTCGAGCATGCCGCCGAGATGGCGCGCCTGCACGGGATCCCACGGCTCAAGCTCTACATGATGCTCGGCGTTCCGGGCGAAACCGATGCGGACGTGGACGAATGCGCGGCCTTCGTCAAGGGCCTATCGAAGACGATTCCGGTCGCGCTCACGGTCGCGCCCTTTTGCGCCAAGCGAAACACGCCGCTCGATGGGCAGCCGTTTGCGGGCATCGACGTCGTCAATCATCGCATCGCACGCCTCCGCGCAGGCCTGAAGGGGCGAGCCAACGTGCGTGCCACGAGTGCGCGCTGGGCGTGGGTCGAGTACGTGCTCGCCCAGGGCGGCGTGCCCGAAGGACTTGCGGTTCGTCAAGCGGTTCACGCGGGCGGCCGCTTCGCCGACTACCGAAAGGCCTTCGAAGCCCGCGCCACGAAGACCAAGCGTCAGCGCCTTTTCATCGTCAACAGCGAGCCCTCCGAAGGCCGACGGCACACGCGCTGGTTGGAGCCGTCGCTCGAAGCCACATGATGGTCGCGGTCACTGTTTTTAGCCGCGCCGACTGCCACCTCTGCGAAGAGGCCGTGGCCGTGCTTGAGCGTGTCCGGGCAACGCACCCCTTCGAACTGACGCTCGTCGACCTCGACCAGGAGGCCCCCGCGGAGAAACGCGAGGCTTACGATCTGGAGGTGCCGGTCGTCGAGCTGAATGGCCGTAAAATCATGAAATACCGGGTCGAAGAAGCACGCCTCGTCCGGCTGCTCGAGCTGGCTTTGGAGAGCGACCGCGGCCCCATGGCGTGAACCAGCGGCGTGAACCAGCGGCGTGAACCAGCGGCGTGAACCAGCGGCGTGAACCAGCGGCGGGGAAGCGGGTGCTCAATCGTCGCCGCAGAGCCGCTTGAACGGGCCGGCCGGTAAACCCCGCTGAAATTCAACGGGGCACCCTCCGGGGCGGCCGATCATCGTGAGGAGTTCGAGCGCAAAAGGGCTTGTCCAGTCGCGCTTGCCATCGATTCGCACACGGATCACGCGGTCGCCGTCGAGCAACCAAGTCTCTGGAAACAGCGAAGTGCCGAACGTCCCACTCACGATCTCGGCGTCGGGGTCGAACAACACGGCGAAGGGGGCGGGCTTCCCGTCGAGCACGACCTGAAGATGGTCACGCACCGCATCAGGACCTTCGTCGGTCGATACCGTAACGACACGGATCCCGTCTTTTTTCACAATTTCCGCAAGCGCCGCGAGCGAAGGCATCTCTTCGAGGCAGGGCTTGCAGGTCTTGGTCCAGAAGTTCAAAACAACGGGTTTCTTCTCGGTGAAGAAGGACGAAAACTTCACCTTCTTGCCGTCGAAGTCGGCGAGCTCGAAGTCCGGCGCCGTACGGTTCATTCCCGCGTAGGTGGGGCGGAAGGCGCACAAGGCTGAGCAGGCGGCGATGCGGTAATCGCTTCGGGCCGCCTTCACGAACGAAAAAACACCCACCGACGCAAGGACGATAAAGCCGAGCTGCACCAGCTGAGCGCGCATCGACCCTCGCTCGGGGGCCTCGTCGTCCTTCATGGGAGCCTTCGCCATCCGCCGTTTCTACCACATACCGGTGTTGCCACGCACGTACCCGCCGCCGTCACACCGCTCGAGCCGGCTCGTCCCTCGATTCGTTCGAATCGAGGGCCAAATAACAACAAGGAGCCGAGTCAATAGCGTCGCAAATCGACGGGTTTTTCGACGCCCTCGCCAAATAACAACAGCGGCGAAAGACCCGTCCCTTCGATGGACTCGGCGAACCGCCCTCGATTCGTCAGAATCGAGGGCCAAATAACAACAAGGAGCCGAGTCAATAGCGTCGCAAATCGTCGGGTTTTTCGACGCCCTCGCCAAATAACAACAGCGGCGAAAGACCCGTCGCTTCGATGGACTCGGCGAACGCCCTCGATTCGTCAGAATCGAGGGCCAAATAACAACAAGGAGCCGAGTCAATAGCGTCGCAAATCGACGGGTCTTTCGACGCCCTCGCCAAAGAGGGGCGGCGAAAGACCCGGCGTTTTGATGGACTCGGCGACGGCGACTAATTCGAGTTCATCTCTACGCGCAAGAGCTTGCGCCCGATGAACACGTAGTCGCCGTGCTGAAGGACGCGCTCCTCCGCGATGCGTGCGTAGCTGCCATTGCGGCTCTTCAGATCGGTGAGCAAGAACTCACTGCCCTTCGCGTCGATGCGGCAGTGCTCCGCCGACATGAAAAGGTCCTCTGGGAAGGTGACGTCCGAGCCCTCGCGACCGATGGACAGACTCGTGCCGCTCGCCTGAACGCAAATTCCGAGCGCATCCCCACGGAAGACCTGCGAGACACGAAACGCGCTCGCCTTGCGAGGGGAGCTGTAGAAACTCGTGCCCTCGACATCGGGACCGTCGTCGGTGACGGGCGCATTCACATCGACACGAAAGAGTTGCTCGCCGGCCAGAAACGTCTGACCGGCTTTCAGCACGACCGACCCGCGAACGCGCACGTACACCCCGTTCAACGAGCCCTCGTCGCGAACCACGAGATGACCGTCGCGATAGAAAAAATTCGCATGGCGGGGCGATACGAATGGGTCATCCGGGAAGATCAACTGGCCTTCACGTCCCACGATGTGCTGCTCGGCCTTCAGATGAAACGACAGCCCATCCATTCCTTCGCCGCGAATGAGAATCAGCTTCGCTTTGGATGGATTCTGCATTTCGCCATAGAAATTGAGCTTCATGTCACGCACCTGCCCGGGGATCACCGTCCCGCAGCGGCCGCAAAACTTGTGACCGGAAGGGACGGACGTCGAACAAGAGCGACAGACGTAATAGCGTGCTGGATCCATGAATTTCTCCTCGAACAACGTAGCTATCACGACCGGCGGATTTTCGCTCGGCGCAGCGACTTCCGGGGTGACGATGAGTGTTCCCGGAGCCGACCCCGGGTCCACGGGAAAGGCGGCGGCTTGAAGGCCGACCACCGGCGCGTCAAGGCGCAAGGGCAGCCCGTGCCCGCATCGTAAACAGGCCGTCACCGCCAGGTCATTCCACCCGCGGCAACTTCCGCACACGATGCCAAGCTCGAGCTTATCGCTGTCCAAAAGCGCCTCACGTCACGTTTACCACGGTAGAACGGATCGGGTTTGTTTGCTGGTAATTGCCCCGCGAACGAGCCTGAGTCAGAGTCGCCCTCGATGTCTCGTTTCCTCGGTGCTGCACGCACGTTCACCGCTCTTCTGCTGCTCGGGGCCTGCAATGCCCCAGCTCCAGGAACCCCCGAGGCCGTGGCCGACGCCTTTGCCGACGCTTACTTCGGACACGCCGATCAAGAGCATGCCAAACAATTCTCGGCCTTGGGGGCCACCAAGATGCTCGAGGACGAAGCTGCCGAGACGCGCGCGGTGCGCAACTCGAGCTACACGCCGAGCGAGGCCAACCTCAACGTAAAGGTCGTACGCGGCCAGCGTTCGAGTCGCGACGAACGGCTACGGTTTGAGTACACGGTGACATTTCAGGGGGGCGTCGAAAAACGAGCGGACATCGAGCTCTCGCGGCTCGAAGGCGTCTGGAAGGTCGTTCGTGTCGGCGTCCTGGACGAGCGTGGCCGAGACCGCACTCAGTGAAGCGGCATCAACCGATGAAGACTGTCCGACCAGCCCTTGGCGCTGAGCACCCGGAACACGACGCGGCGATCGCACGACGCGAGCGGCAGCTGCCCAAAATCCTGCGAATCTTCGTGTAAATCACGATTGTCGCTCACGAGAAAAACCTTACCAGCCGCGACTTTGTAGGACTTTAGAGGCTCGAGGCGACTCTTCGGAATGCGCCCGACGAAGTGCCATCCACCGCCAATTTCAACGCGGGCGCACTGCACCTCGACGCGCTGTTGACTGTTCGGCGAGATCAACGCGACGTCGTTCTCGCGACAAGATTCCTTGGACGAATAACCGTAGCCGTTCACTCTCAACATCGGACCGCCAAGCTCGACCGTGTCACCGGGCTTGCCGATGATGCGGCCGACAACGAAGCGTTCTGGCGCGCGGGGATCCGTGCAGCGGACGAGGTCACCGACCCCGGGCACGCCACGGGTGAGGAGCAGCACCTGATCGCCGGCGGCCAAAGTGGGAGCGGTCGACGCCGCTATCCACTCGTCATCGGGAACGGTCCATGGCTCGAGGACGAACGCCCGCAGGAGCCCCCCGCCCACGCCGAGGATGACGATGGTCCACCCTAAAAGTTTGCCGAAGCCCTTCATGCTCGGCGAACCCTACACGAATGTTCGCTCGCACGAACCCAACGCGGCAGGTTGCAGGGCGTGAAGAGAGCACGTGTGGCTGACGGTTGGAGGCGGGGCCTCGATCCGCAAAAATAACCCGAAAGTCCGTCGCAAGGGGGGCTACACGCTAGCGCGGCAAGACGACGAGATCGTTTCGATGAATCAAAGGCGAGAGCTCCGCGCCTCGGCTCCCGGCCAAACGGGTGGCCTCGGCGGCCGAGAGGCCCGAGAGCCCTCGCGCCAGTTCCTCGCCCGCGAGATTTGTGACGGAAATCAATTCTCCTTGCGCAAACGCACCACGGACCCCACGCACCCCGACGCAGAGCACGCTCGAACCGCCGCGCAGAATCGCCGATGCCGCACCGTCGTCCACGAGCACCGCACCACGCGGACGGAGCGTGTACGCGATCCAGTGCTTGCGCGTGCTGAGTGGCCGCGAACGCGCAGGAAAAAACGTGCCGACGTCCGCACCGGCGAGGATGCTCCCAAGGACGTCCTCGGGCGTCGCGGACGCGATGATGACGTGGGCGCCCGCCAACGTCGCTCGGCGCGCCGACTCGAGCTTGCTCTTCATGCCCCCGCGGCCGACTTTCGACAACTCGGCGGTCGCGAGGGCAAGCGTCGCTGCGTCCACCTGCGACACGTACGACACGCGTTGCTGCTGTTCGTCGAGCAGCCCCTCGACGTCCGAGAGCAAGACGAGCAACTCCACCCCACACAGGGACGCCACCATCGCGGCCAGCTCATCGTTGTCACCGAAGCGGATCTCGTCCGTGGCAACCGCATCGTTCTCGTTGATGATCGGGATGACGCCCAGTTCGAGCAACCGAGTGAGGGCCGCGCGCGCGTTGTTGGCGCGCTCGCGATTCGCAAGGTCCGCGTGGCTGAGGAGAACCTGCGCCACCTTCAAGCCATGGCGCCCGAAGGCTTCCCCGTAGCGCTGCATCAAGAGCCCTTGCCCGGTCGCGGCCGCAGCCTGCAAGCCCGCCATCTGGGTAGGACGTTTCTTCATTCCAAGATGCGTGATCCCCAATGCGATAGCGCCGCTCGAAACGAGAATGAGCTCGCGCGTCCGTTTGCCGCTGCGACGCACGCGCGCGAGCTGTGCGGCCAAGCTCTCGAACATGTCTCTGTCGGTCGAGGTCAGCCCCTTCGAGCCTATCTTGACGACGATTCGGCGTGAGCGCGCGAGCAGGCTCCGTTCGGTCACGGGCGCCCCTTAGCGACTCCCGAGGACGGCATGCTGACGAATCGCTTCATCGAAAGCCGACTCGAGGCGTCGCTCGAGGTAACTCGGGAGGGTGGCGGCCGTCAGAATCAGGGTATCGAGCCAGCGCGTGAACTCGTCGCGCAGATCCTCGACGCCCTCGGTGACCAAAAGCTTGCGCGCCGTCGTGGCGGGATGGAACGCCCGGGTGACCGCTTCGTCGATCGCTTGTCGGAGCGCACTCGCTTCTTCGGGCATCACTCTCAGGCTCGAGTTCGACCGCAATGAGCGAAAATACCGGTCGAGCAAATGGCCGAGCGCATAGACTTCAAAGGCTCGCGCCGCCGAGCTGAGCGGGGCCAACGGGCCGATCCGTCGCAGAAAGTTTCGGACGAGCAACTCCAGGCCCTTGCGAAGCACGGTGCGCACGCGGGCCTCGGAACTCGGCGCTGCGAGGGCACTGCGACCATCCGTCGAGAGGCTGATCCCGTAGCGCGACGCGACGTCGTGCGCCACCACACCGCGCAGCTGAAGGAGCACGCGATCGGGAAGGAAAGGCACCGGAATCGCGCCGAGCGACAGCGACAATCCGGTGAGCATCCCGAGCCGCCCGGTCACCGCATCTGACCCCGTGGGTTCCCCCCGAACAACGTCCGACGCCATGTTCCTCTCCTAACACAACCGGCAGGTGGAGGCGCGCACTCGGAAAAACCGCTGAGCGCTGCGCCGCTCGGCGCCCAATCCAAACGCAGGGTGAAGGCTCGCTCGTGCTGGACCAGCCACGCGGCGCTCTCACAGCATGGGCGTGCAGCAGAGGAGCCCCGCGCCCGTGCGTGCCGCCGCACCCACGAGGTCGCTCGCGGATAAGCCCAGCGGGACCGAAACCGAAAACTGATGCGAGCCGCCATGGAGTTCGGCACCGAGGAGCTGCAGTTCCTCACGAAAGCGCTCGACGCCCCCGCACGCGGTCACGGCAAAGAGTTGACCGCCCGCGACGAGGCGCTTCGGAGCGCCGTCAAAAACCACCCGTCCACGAACGAAATAGACGAGATGCGTCGCGGCCGCCACGAACTCGGCCGTCGGACCCGCGACCGCAATACGCGGCAGAAACACGAGCGCAGCACGCCCTTCGGTGATGGCCGAAAGGGCCTGCCGAACCCGCTCGACGTCAGGCGCATCGAGCCCCTGAAGGGGATCCTCGAGCACCACCACAAGCGGCTCGGTCACGACCGCATGAGCCAGCGCGAACAGCCGACGTTCGACGCGGGTGAGGCCCTCCACCGCGCGTGACGCGAGGCTTGGAATGCCGACGCGCTGAAGGGCGCGTGCCGCCTGAAGCTTGGCCGTCGCTGCACGGACACCGAAGAGCCGCTGGCTCCACTCGAGGTACCTCAGGGCCGTAAAGCCAACAAG
>CANMZR010000140.1 GCA_947502375.1 Polyangiaceae bacterium | reverse complement strand
GACACAGCCTCTGTCACAGCAGCGACCGACATAGGGATAACCAACGGAACCTTTTTGTGAGATCGCGCAGTCCATTGACGAGACTTAGCGTTGGCCGACAACGCACTTGAGGAAAACTGCCGATCTGCAGGAGCAGTAGACATCAGCTCCGCGTCCTGCGCCTGCTCCCGTCGTCGCCGCCCGTTTCGTCGCCCTCTGAGTCCGTCGCTGTCCCGGACGCTTGGCCGTCCTCCTGGGTTCCTTCGCGGCCTCCGCGCCGGCGACGCCGACGTCGTCGACGCCGTTGAGTGCCGTCCGGATCCACAGCGGCCCCGGCTTCAGCGGCCCCGGCCACAGCGGCCCCGTTCGCGGTGCCTGCCACAGGCTCCGGAAGCCCTGCCACCGTCTCTGGAAGCGAGGCGCCGACATCCTCATCGGGAACGCTTTCGCTTCGGTCTTCCTTCGAGCCGCCAGACGCCGCGTCGCGAGCGTGAGCGAGGTACTGTTCGAAGTCGTCCGGACGAATGAGATCTTCGACGTGCAGAAACGCGGCGCGCTCCTGACCGATGTCGATAAACGCGGCCTGCATGCCGGGGAGCACGCGGCTGACTTTGCCTAGGTAAACATTCCCAAGTGTGCTGCGGTGAGCGAGACGCTCAATGTGCAACTCGGCAATGATGCCGTCCTCGATGAGAGCGACCCGCACTTCGCGGATGTCGACGTTGATGACGAGCAGATTTCCGCTCATTTTTTTTAGTTTTCAGCCCGCGCGACGCGAGCGATAGGCGCACACCAGCGAGGCTTACCTCGGGCGCGCGTTGAAGCCTTTGGCGTGGAACCCGCTCGGTCGAAAGAAGCCTCGATCAAGAAGAGTTCCGGTCTCCCCTGAAAACGCCCATCCGAAAGGGAGGGAGCCGCGCGCACCACCAGCGGTAAGCGCAGGGAAGGGACGCAAACCCAAGCGGGGCGGCGTCAGCCAGAAGCAGGTTTAGCACGTCCCCCGATGGATGTGCCTAGAAAGAGCGAAGCCAAAAAAACGGCGAGCCCGCCGCGTTTCCACGGCGGGCTCGGTTCCGTGAGGCAGCAGACCGAACCACGGAACTCCCGAAGGCGAGCCGCAGCGGTCAGCGCCACTCAATTCCCTACTTGCACTCCACCATGCACTTGTTGGCGTAGCAGCCGTTGGCGGCCTCATCCAACATGGTTTTGTCGCACTTGGCGGTAGGTTGGGGGTCGTCGAGAATGCAGGCCTTGCAATCCGCGTTCGCGACGCAGGCCGTGAGTTCCGCGCAGCAATTTTTCGTGAGGCAGTCCGCGCAGACCTTATTGGACGAGGCGAGGCCGCTATCACAGATAGGTGTGCTGGTGCCGCCGGTACCGCAGTTGACTGGGCAATCGCCGTAAATGCAGTCGTTTAGCGCCTGGTAACCCGTGTAACCGGCGCCGTGCATTGCGACGCAGCTCGTCGTTAATGCGGCGTCAGGTTTCCCGGTGGTTTGATCAAGGCCGAAGCACTTGTAGAACTCGGTGAGTTCGGCGCCATCGTCGATCATCTTGTTCTTATTTGCGTCGGCAGAGGTGATGCAGGCGATGCGGCAATCGTCGAACGTTCCGCAATCCGTCCCCTGCCCACACGCTGTGATTTCGCTCGCACACGTCGAAGCAGCGGCACACTGAACGCAGGACGTGCAGACGTCGCTTTGCAAGTCCCCCTTCGTTCCGTCATCACAACCTGAGCCGCCCGTGCTCGAGGACGAGGACGCGACCGAGCTCACTGTGCTCACGGTGGTGCCATTGGTGCTTGTGACCGTGGCACCTGCGTCGCCACCGGCGCCGGCACTGCCCGTCGTGGAGGTTGTTTTTACCGAGCAGGCCGCCGCGCTCGCGCCGACGAAGGCCAAACCAAGGAGCAATTGTGAAGTCTTCATGTTCGTTGCCTTTAGGGCCCCGGGTGATTCACCGCGTAAGCCCAACAAATGTTTTAGGTTAATCGTGCGTCGAGCGTACCCGGCCCCGGAGGGCGCGCGTCGTAGACGCTAAAAAAAACAGAGCCCAAAAAAAAGAGCCCCGAAAAAGAACAGAGGAGAAACGAGAGAGGACGGTACGTGCCTCTGTTCGAAGCCGAGCGGAGTCCACCTGCGGGACCTGCTGGATTCGAAGCAGAACAGGACAGGGAGCCGAGCGAAAAAGTCCTTAGCCCTCAACCATCGTTGGGAGCTTCGGGGGTTCCTACACCGTTTTCAAACGGATTTCAAGCGTGCCATGTTTGAATAGCAGCTGAAAGACGGAGGTGCCGCTCGAAAGCGTTTTTTTTTCGACCGTGCGCAGCAACGCCAAGACGTTCTTTTTCCACCGCCTCCCCCACCCTGGGTGGGAACATGGATGAGTCGTCGTGATGTTTCAGGCTATTTCAGAAATGCACCGAGAAAGCACGAATGCGACGGGCGATTGAACCAGCCTGGAGAGCACACGTCACAGCGGAATATTTCCGTGCTTCCGGCGCGGGTTTTCGTCGCGTTTGTCCTTCAGCATGTCCAATGCGCTCGCGAGGCGCTTTCGAAGGGTTCGTGGCGCGATGACCTCGTCGATGAAGCCGAGCTCGGCCGCCTTGTAGGGGCTCGCGAACTTCTCGCGGTAGTCATCGACAAAAGCAGCCTTCGCGGCCACGGGATCGGCCGCTGCCTGAATCTCTCTTCGGTACATGATGTTGACGGCCCCGTCGGGCCCCATGACGGCGATTTCAGCCGTCGGAAACGCGAGGTTGTAGTCCGCGCGAATGTGTTTTGAGGCCATCACCTCGTACGCCCCGCCGTAGGCCTTTCGGGTGATGACGGTGAGCTTCGGCACCGTCGCCTCAGCGTACGCATAGAGGAGCTTTGCGCCGTGCGTGATGATGGCCCCGTATTCTTGATCGGTTCCGGGAAGGAATCCTGGAACGTCGACAAACGTGACCAGTGGAACGTTGAAACAATCGCAGAAACGCACGAACCGGGCGGCCTTCAGGCTCGCTCCAATGTCGAGGCAGCCAGCGAGGACCATCGGCTGATTCGCGACGATGCCAATGCTGCGACCCCCGATGCGTGCGAAGCCGATGACGATATTCTGCGCGTAACGCTCATGGAGCTCAAAGAGCTCTCCGCCGTCGACGACCGCGCGTACGATCTTCTTGATGTCGTAGGGTTTGCTCGATGCGGTCGGCACCATGGTGTCCAACTCCGGCACGTCGCGGTCGACCGGCTCGGAGCACGGCAAGCGCGGCGGCTCCTGGGCGTTGTTCGACGGCAAATAAGAGAGCACCGTCCGGATTTTGGCGATGGCGGCTTGATCATCAGGCGCGGTGAGGTGGCAGACGCCGCTCTTTGACGCGTGGGTCGATGCGCCGCCGAGTTGCTCCTTCGTGACCTCTTCGCCCGTCACCGTCTTTGTGACTTCGGGGCCGGTGATGAACATGTAGCTGGTCTTCTCGACCATCACGATGACGTCCGTGATGGACGGCGAGTACACAGCCCCACCGGCGCACGGCCCCATGATCCCACTTATTTGGGGGACGACCCCGCTCGCCAGCGTGTTGCGAAGAAAGATGTCTGCGTAACCCCCGAGGGCCGCGACGCCTTCTTGAATTCGCGCACCGCCAGAGTCATTCAGACCGATGATCGGCGCGCCGACTTTCATCGCCAAATCCATCACTTTGCATATCTTCTGTGCGTGCGCAGCCCCAAGCGAACCGCCTACGACGGTGAAGTCTTGGGCGAACACAAAGACCTTGCGACCATCGACGGCGCCGAAGCCAGTGACGACGCCGTCACCGAGCCATTTCTGCTTGTCCATGCCGAAGTCGCTGGCCCGGTGGGTAACGAACCGATCGAGTTCGACGAAGCTACCCTGATCAAGCAGCACATCGATCCGTTCGCGAGCCGTGAGCTTTCCGCCTTCGTGCTGTTTCTCGATGCGCTCGGGACCACCTCCTTGGAGCGCCTGCGTCTCGAGAGCGTGGAGTCGCGCGAGTTTCTGTGCGTGGGTCTCGTCCATCGTGGCTCGTTCGATACCACAGCGGCGCCCCGGCTTTCACGTGGGAAGGAAGGAAGGATCCGGCGGATCGATGTAATCGACCTCGACACCCCGGTGGGTGCGAAGGGTGGTCCGGCCTTTTCCGCGCGTCACGACCCAGTCCGGACCGACCGGGACTTTGCCGAGGCCCCCTGGGGTGTCGACGATGAGTTTCGGTAAGGCGAGGCCGCTCACCCGACCCTGCAAGCGCTCCATCAGTTCGATGCCGACCGCAAACGGCGTCCGGAGATGCGAGGTGCCGCGCGCCGGATCCATCATCAACAAATAATAAGGCCGGACGCGCCACCGTACGAGCCCACGAAACAAGGCTTCGAGGGTCTTTTCGTCGTCGTTGACCCCAGCGAGCAACACCGATTGATTCATCACCGGAAAGCCCGCATCCACGAGCATCGCACAGGCTCGAGCCGACTCGGGAGTCAGTTCTTTCGGGTGATTGAAGTGTGTCATGACCCAGATGGGGTGCGAGGGTCGTAGCGCCTCGACGAGCTCGCGATCCACGCGCTGCGGAAGGCACACGGGCACCCGCGTCGCAAGCCGGATCACTTCCACGTGAGGGATAGCGCGCACCCGCTCGACGAGTGCTCGGAGCCGACCGGTCGCGAGCGTGAGCGGATCCCCGCCACTCAGGATGACGTCCCGAATGGCCGGTCGTTCGGCGATCGCCTGAATCGCCGCATCCACGGCGGCGGGTTTCAGCGGCCCTTCACCGCTGCCAACAATCCGCGAGCGAGTGCAAAAACGGCAGTAGATGGCGCATTGGTCCGTCGTAACGAGCAACGCGCGATCGGGATAACGCTGCACGAGACCGGGGACGAGCTCGTGCGCGACCTCGCCAAGTGGATCGACCATATCCCCTTCCACCTCCCGGTCTTCTTCGATGCGGGGAACGACTTGACGACGTATCGGACAGCCCGGATCTTTGGCGTCGCAGAGCGCGAGGTAGTGTGGGGTGATTTGAAGCGGCAGTCCGGCAGCTTCGGCCCGGCGGGCTCCTTGGAGTTCCTCCGGGGACAAATCGAGCCATTTTTGCAGCTCGTCGACGCTGCGCACCGCACGCCGAAGCTGCTCGCGCCAGTCCTCGTGCCGATGCACCTTCAGCGAACTCAGCGTCATGGGCGCGCGGGCGCTACCGCTTCGGCCGAGGCTTTCGCGGTGGCCATCGGGCGAGCCCCCGCTGCATCGGGAATGGCCGGCGACCCGTCTTTGGGAAGCTCGACGGCCATCAAGGCCGCATCGTCGACTTGCACCGGAAATCGCTTGCGCAACTCGGCCTCGAGAGTCGCCTCGCGCTCACGCAACTTCTCTTGAAGGATGGCGACCCGAATGCTCCGATCGGCTTCGGCTGGCGTCCGAACGTGCCCTTTGGACAAGCCCGTCAAGCGCACGACGTAAAAACGCCCTCCCGCCGGGACGGCTTTCGGATGGACTTCACCCACTTTTTGTAGGGCAAACACGACTTTCACGACCTCTTCAGGAATGCGCTCGTTCTTCGCACGTGGGTCGTCCGCTAGCCCGACCAAACCGAGGTCGCCGGCGAGCTCAGACACCGCCTGTGGGTCGCGGCTCTTTGGGGCGTCGATCGACTTCTCGAAGTAAAGCGCGCCCCATTTTTGCGCTGAATCGAGCGTCTGCGCCGTTGCTGCGACTTCGTCGGCACGAGCCCGATCAGCTAAAATGATCGCCGAGACACGGCGACGTTCAGGCTCGATGTAGTCCCTCTTGTGCGCTTCGTAATACGCGGCGAGCTCGGCCGGGAGAATGTCCGCCGGAGCGGGGCCTCCGGCACGCGCCTTCTCCAGCACGGCGTCCCGTAGAATTTGTCGAGTCGCCAGTAAAACATTGGGATCCTTATCGAATCCGCGGCTCCTGGCCTCTTGCGCGAGCAGCTCGAGATCGATCATCTGTTGGAGGAGTTCTTTGCGCTTTTCAGGGGTTTGAAAGCGGAGGCGATCCATGTCCCCCATGCGTTCGAGTTGCGCCGCGAAATCACCAACGGTGATCAGCTTGTCACCGACCCGCGCGAGCACAGCCGCAGCCTGCTGGTGCGTGAGCCCGGCGGCGGGTTTTTTTCCATCTTGAATGGCCTCTTGGTCGCAGCCGACGGCCACGAGTAGGCACACGAACACCAGGGCAGAGCGCAACCTCATCGTGCCTCGGGGAATAGCACCATCAGCCTCTGAAAAGAACAACGAGCCGCGGGATGGGGATCCCTTGGCATGATCGCGCGCCTGCAGGCCACCGCCCAAGCGAGGCACGTCGAGCGTCTCCGAATCGCTTGCGACCGTTGCGCGCGATGCCCGGCGCGAGTAGGCCCGGCTGCGTGACCAAACACGCCGAAACGATCGCGCCACCGCCGCCGGACCCTGCTCTCGTTTATTCGCGGGTGGTCGTGAAACTCAGCGGGGAAGCGCTCTGCGGCGAAAAAGGCGGTTTCGGCATTCACCCCGACGCGCTGCATGAGCTGGCCGCCGAACTGGCAAGCGTGCATCGCATGGGCGTTCAGTTGGCCATCGTGGTGGGTGGCGGAAACATCTTCCGAGGCTTGAAGGGCGCAAGCGCGGGCATGGACCGGTCGCAAAGCGATTACATGGGCATGCTCGCCACGGTGATCAACAGTCTCGCGTTGCAAGACGCCCTCGAACGGGCCGGGTGCGCGACGCGCGTGATGACGGCCATCGAGATCCGCCAGCTCGCCGAGCCCTACATTCGCCGCCGAGCCATGCGTCACCTCGAGAAAGGCTATGTCGTGATTTTCGCGGCTGGCACCGGAAATCCCTTTTTCTCGACCGACACGGCCGCGGCGCTGCGAGCGATGGAAATTCAAGCCCAGGCACTCTTCAAGGCGACGAAAGTCGAAGGAATTTACGATCGCGACCCGATGCGACACGAAGACGCGCACATGTTCACCAACATGTCTTACGACCGGTTCCTGTCGGATCGTATCGGTGTGATGGATCAGACCGCCGTGGCCCTTTGTCGCGAGAACAAGCTACCGATCCGGGTCTTCAAGCTCTCCGAGGGCAACATTCGCAAAGTCTGCGTTGGGGAAGCGATTGGTACCCTCGTCGGCGACGGCCCGAGCACGCGGGAATAACGGAACCGCCGCAAGCCCTCGTTCGCAACCGGCCGGCGGTGAGGACTTGCGCTTCCGACAAAATCGATTAGTGTCCGCCGTCCCATGGCACGTGTCACCGTCGAAGATTGTTTGGACCGCGAAGAAAATCGCTTCGCTCTCGTAGTGATGGCTGCTCGGCGAGCTCGCTCGCTGATGAAAAGCGCACGGCCGCTCGTGCAGTGCCGCAACAAGCCTCTGGTCACAGCATTGCGCGAGATCGCCTCGGGCCACGTGTACTTCGACCGCAAGAGCAGCGAAGTCGTCGAAGAGTGGATCGATCAGCAGCGCGGCACGATTTACGCTCCGTGAACCGCTCGCTTCGTGAGCCGCTCGCTTCGTGAACCGCTCGCTTCGTGAACCGCTCGCTTCGTGAACCGCTCGCTTCGTGAACAAGCCGCCGCCGCCGCCGCGTGAAATGCAAAAGCGGGGACGAAGGCTCGGTCCGACTCCTTCGGAAGCGTTGAGCGCGGGGACGCGTTCTCACTATGAAGACGCGCGTCACTACACGGCCAACTACCGCGACCGGGTCGATGACATCGACTACTATCTGAAGCTCGCCCAAGCGCGCGGGGGACGGGTACTGGAATACGGTTGCGGCAACGGACGGATTGCGCTCCCGATTGCCCACGCTGGCGTCAAAGTCACCGGAATCGACCTCTCCGTGACGATGCTGCGGGACTTTCGCGCGCGGCTGAAAAAGACGCCGCCCGAAGTCGCTGAGCGGGTGACACTGAAACGCGGGGACATGCGGCGCGTCGCCCTCGAGAATCGTTTCGACTTCGTGTTTTGCACGTTCAACACGTTCCTTCATCTTTACACGTGGCAGGACGTCGAACGTTTTCTGACGCGAGTCCGCGGACACTTGGCCCCGCGCGGGAGGTTCGTCGTCGATCTTTCAATCCCGATGCCAGCCGAGCTCGCACGCGACCCGAATCGCCTCTTTCGCGCGCCACGCTTTCGCCACGTGACGACCGGCGAGTTGGTGCGTTACGGTGAGCGTTTCGATTACGATCCGCTTACTCAAGTGGAGATTGTGGACATGGTCTTCGAGCCCGTCAGCCGCCCCCGGGCCAAGTGGGTGACGCCGCTCGCCCATCGGCAGTTCTACCCCCAAGAGCTCGAGGCCCTTTTTCATTACAACGGGCTCGTGGTGACGAAACGCCACTCCGACTTCAAAGCTGAGCCGCATTCTCGCGACTCAGAAACGCTCATCTACCACTGCAAAGCGCGCCGCAGGTAACACGACGGAGCCGCGACCGAGCCACGACCGAGCCACGACCGAGCCGTAACGAGCGAGCACCGGCTCACACGCCGATGCGCAACCTGTTGGCGAAGTTCTGCTCGAGGTTGGCGGCCAAGACTTTCGCGGCAGCAGCTTCAATGTCGTACTCCACGCGCTTGAACTCGAAGTGCCTCGCTTCGGAATCGAACACGACGAAACTTGCGCGGTTGTCGTAGTCGCGCGGCTGTCCGACCGAACCGACGCTCACGATGTACTTCTTGCCGGGCTCGAGCGTGAAGTCCTCCGCAGGAAGCTCCTCAACCGCGTGGCGCGTGAGCGCAAAAACCTTGCAAAGATGCGAATGGCCGATCAGGGTCAAGGAAGCCATGCCCTCGTAGATCGGCAAACACTCGCGCGCTTGTTCGGGCGCGAAGATGTAGTCAAACTCCTCCAAGCGCACCGGCGAGCCGTGGCAGAGATCCACGTCCTCGTCGGCGAGTCGCTGGCTGTACGGCAGCGTCTTCAACCATTCGGTGTTGGCGGGCGTGAGGATCCCGGCGTGCACGTCGAGCGCGTGGCGGGCGGCCTCGTAATAGTAGGAATAATCCATCCTCCCCGCGACGGCCGCGTCGTGATTGCCGAGGATCGTGTACCTGGCCACCTCCCGAATGATGTTCGCGCACTCGTTTGGCGAACCGCCGTAGCCGACGACGTCCCCGAGGCAGTAGTACTCGTCGATCGACTCGAACTTGAACGCCTCGAGAACGGCGCTCATGGCTTCGTAGTTTGCGTGTACGTCGCTGAAAATTCCAAGGCGCATTGGTATCGTGGATATCTCCGTGGGTTCGGAAAGCGTATCACGTGCGGGACGAACAACTCCAAGGAGATTGCAACGCCATCCGCGGCTTGCTTGGGCTGCTAGTCTAAAGCGATGGGCAAGACCGAGCGAGAAACCCTGAAACCCGTCTACCTCGTCGAGGCGGTGCGAAGTCCGATCGGCCGCTACGGTGGCGCCCTCTCGTCGGTGCGCCCAGACGACCTCGCAGCCCATGTCATTCGGGCGATTGTGACCCGGCACCCGACTGCCAAGACCGCGCTCGAGCACGTGGTATTTGGGGCCGCCAACCAAGCTGGAGAAGACAATCGTAACGTCGCTCGAATGGCGAGCTTGCTCGCAGGGCTCGCCTACGATGTACCGGGTGTCACGGTGAATCGGCTCTGCGGGTCAGGTCTCGAAGCCATTGCGGATGCGGCTCGGATGATCGCGGTTGGGGAAGTCGAGTGTGCGATCGCGGGAGGAGTCGAGAGCATGAGCCGTGCGCCTTACGTGATGACGAAGCCGCGCGAAGGTTTCTCAAGGACGCCACCGGAGCTCTTCGACACCGCTTTGGGTTGGCGCTTCTCGAACCCGAAGCTGGCCGAACGATTCGAGCTTTTGTCGATGGGAGAAACGGCCGAAAACGTAGCAAAAAAGCACGGCATTTCGCGCGATGATCAAGATGCTTTTGCCGTCGAGTCCCATCGTCGAGCGGCCGCGGCCACGGCGCGTGGGGCCTTCCGAAGGGAGCTCGTGCCGCTCGAGGTCCCTCAGAAAAAGGGCGGAGCACTGCTCGTCGACGTCGATGAGTGCGTGCGTGCCGACGCCTCGATGGAGAAGCTCGCGGGACTCAAGCCGGTGTTCCGCTCGGATGGCTCGGTGACGGCCGGGAACTCGTCCCCACTGAACGACGGCGCGGCCGCGGTCCTCTTGATGTCCGCGGGTGCCCTCGAACGAACGGGCCTGGCACCGATGGCCCGGATCGTCGCCTCAGCGACCGCTGGCGTGGACCCCAATTACATGGGAGAAGGGCCGATCCCGGCAATTCGAAAGCTGCTCGCACGAACCGCGTTGCGGATACCGAACATCGAGGCTTTCGAGCTGAACGAAGCCTTCGCAGCCCAGGCTCTCGCGTGCATCCGAACACTCGAACTCGACCCGGCGCGCGTCAACGCGGACGGCGGAGCGATTGCCCTCGGCCATCCTATCGGCTGCTCCGGTGCACGCATCGTGACGACGCTCGTGCACGGCATGAAGCAGCGGGGAGCAAGCCTTGGCGTCGCCTCACTCTGCGTCGGAGTGGGTCAGGGAATAGCGATGCTAATCGAGCAAATCTGAGCTAATTCACTGCCCAAAGCATCAGGCATCACCACACTCGCGAGCTCCACCATCAGGCGCTGAATGACGCTCGATGCCAGGCGCTGACGCAATGAACTCAAGTTCGTTTCGAAGAGCCCGCGCGTCGCAGCAGAAAGCTCGGGGGCAAGAGCCACCGTAGCCATGACCACGTCGACGTCGTGGACGACGCCGAGCTCTTTCTGGAAGCCAGCGGCCACCTTAGCGACCGCGAGATAGGAAGCGGCGTCCGGCCCCACGGGGGCGGACTCGGTCGCCGGCACGCACCCGACGAACATGTCGGCAAGGTAACGCAAACGTTTGAAGCGAATGCGCAGCCGATGAAGGGCCGCGACGTCGGACAGCACCACGGTGGGGAGGAGCTTGGCGATACCGACACGCTCGTCGCGGAGCAACTGCCGCCCATACTCGCCCGCATCCAAGTCACGCTTTGCCGGCCCATTCAACCGACTGATGAGTTCATCGAGGAGCGAATTGAGCTGCGAATGAAGGAGGCTCTCGAGCCCTTGTCGTCGCAGCTCCGTAAGACCGGGGGCGCGCT
>CANMZR010000139.1 GCA_947502375.1 Polyangiaceae bacterium | reverse complement strand
GCTGGAGCACCGGCGCCGCCGAACGCACCGCCGACGGCGGGGAGGCAAACGACCGTGGGCGGGTCATCCCGACAGCGAGCCGGCAGCCCTGGCGCTATGCGGGGGTGCCGAAAGACTGGGAAACGCTACCCGGCCGCGAGCCCTCCGACCACGGCGGCGGAGCCTTCGAGCGAACCGTTCGCATCGATGCGCAAGCGCGCGCTTACACGATCATCGGTGGGACAAGCGAGCTTCCCGAAGGCGCTCGGCTGCTCGAGGACATCCTGCCGGTCGGCCAAGAACGTCCGGTAGCCGTCTATGCGATGCGAAAGCTCGCCAAAGGCTCTTCGCCCGGCACGAACGACTGGAGCTTTGCCGTCCTCGATCCCGAGCTCCGGCTCGCCGCAACAGGCTTCGTGGACGGCTGCCCGCGCTGCCACGCGCAGGCGCCTCATGACGGCTGGTTTGGCCCTCCGGCCATCCCCGAGCCAACTATGCACTAAGTTGCGACTGAACGTTTGACCGCGACCCCGGCGCCACCCTCCGTCAGCACTCCGCTGCCCCCGCCACCACCGTCTGGAAACGCGAAACTATCAATAAACGGCCCATTTCAAAGGGGGCCTCAAGTGGCACGCCGAATGCTTAACGAACATGCGACGTTTCCCCAGTGGGCTGGGGTCTGAGCGGTTTCTCTCAGACGGCGTCGTTCGCTTAGCTTCTCATTGCTTCGACTTGGGCGTTTGGCCGCAACTACGTTTCTTTGATCTGCGGCCACTGCTCTGCTCTGCTCTGCTCTGTTCTGCTTGGCTTAATTCTTTCACTTTATGCTTTGACTGAACCGTCTTTTCGATCGCTTTCTTCCTTCCTTCCTTTTCTTTTCTTCTCGTTCGATTCGACTCTCGTCCGGTTTGTGGCGACTCTTCGAGAGCTTCGCCGAACACGCGGCACCAGTGGGCGGTGACCGCGTGTTTTCATTTTGTTTTGCTGCGGCGGCCACGGATGGGCACGGCGAGGTGAGCCCCAGGGGCGCCGTGCCTGACCTCACGTGAGGGTCCGACGGGTAGATTTTCAGTCGTTCGGGTCAGGCTTCCTTGACAACCTCCTCGGACCCCCATAAAACGCTGGTTCTGTTTGCGCCCATAGCTCAGCTGGATAGAGCACAAGCCTACGAAGCTTGGGGTCGTATGTTCGAATCATACTGGGCGCGCTAACGGTACTCGCCTCGCGGCGCTAGCGGCACTGGCGGAGCTTGCGGTGCTTGCTGCGCTAGCGGAGCTTGCGGTGCTCGCGGAGCTTGCGGTGCTCGCGGAGCTTGCGGAGCTTGCGGAGCTTGCGGTGCTCGCGGAGCTTGCGGAGCTTGCGGTGCTCGCGGAGCTTGCGGTGCTCGCGGAGCTTGCGGTGCTTGTCATAGTTTCGGCGCCGGATCCGACCATTCGGCCGGATTGTGAATGACTTTACAAGTTCACTCTATGCGTTTATTGTCTGGCTTAGGCCCAGACCGGCTAGCCGGTTTTTTTATTTCATACCGCTATGTTAAAAACAAAAACGCTTCAAATCGCGGCCCTGCTGGTCTCCCTTAGCGCAGTCGCAGCGTGCAACGCCATCACCGGAGCGGGTGCCCTCGAGTTGGATGCGGCCATCAAAGACTCGGCGACCGCGGGCAGTGGCGTGGGCGGCTCCAACTCGTCGAGTGGCGCAACGGGCACTTCGGAGGAGGTGGCAGCCTCCTCCACCTCGAACGGAGTCGTCGGTAGCGCGGTGGGTTCGGGCGGGACAACCTCGACGAGCAGCGTGGCCGCGAGCAGTACGGCGGCCTCATCCGGTGCGGGCGGCTCGCTCGCATGGCCCGCGGGCCCTTACGGCGTGGCGCCCGGCATGACGCTCCCCGAGAACCTGTCCTGGGCGGGTTATGCCGAAGGCACCAACAAGGCTGGCACCATCGCACTCAAGAATTGGTACGATCCCAGCGGTTCGAAGGGTGTCGACGCGATCCTCGTCATCACGTCGCAGTTTGGCTGCGGTCCCTGCGCCGAAGAAGCACAGACGCTCCAGGGACACACCGTCGCCTGGAAGAGCCAAGGCTACGGCATCAAAGTCCTCCAGCTCGTGGTCAACGACTCGAACGGAAACTCGCCCGATGCGAGCGCGGCCAGCGAGTGGAAAAACCAGTTCGGGCTCGTGGACATTGCGGTCGGCGCGGACCCAAACGACGCGATGGCTCCGGGCGGCTCTTACGGGACGCCGCTACAGACGTTGATCAATCCACGAACGATGAAGGTCATCTCGGTGGTCGAAGGCTTCAGCGGCAGCTTCTCCGACGCCGAGAGCCTGGCCGCCTCGAACCAGTAAGCGACGGTGCCCACGGCGCGCACTTCGGTGTAGCCTGCCATTCGTGACCGACGAAGAGGCGATGCGACTCGCGCTCGCGGAGGCGGCGGCGGCGGTGGCCCATGGCGACGTCCCGATCGGCGCGGTCGTCATCGATTCGGCCGGGGTCTTGGTCGCACGAGCCCACAATCGTCGTGAGGCCGACGGCGATCCGACGGCCCATGCGGAGGTGCTGGCATTGCGCGATGCGGGGCGACAACGTGGGCACTGGCGCCTCGATGACGTGACCATGGTGGTCACCTTGGAGCCTTGCCCCATGTGTGCCGGTGCGCTCGTGAACGCGCGGGTCCGGCGGCTCGTTTACGGCTGTCACGACGACAAAGCCGGAGCCGTCGCGTCGCTCTTCGTGATCGGGCGAGACCCGCGCCTCAATCACCGTTTTCAGGTGACGGCGGGCGTCCTCGGCGACGAGTGTGCCGCGCTACTCAGGGGCTTTTTTTTGGGCGCCCGACGGAGCCCGCGCCGGAGCTAGCGACACCGTCTCGGAGCGAGGCCTTCGAGCCAGGAGAAGGGCGCACAGGAGAAGCCCAATGGCGGCGACACCCGCGGCCGCAACGCGTGGATGTTCGGCTGCCTCGAACCCCCGCCGAACGAGCCAGCCCGGCGCAGGAGCGTTCACGAACGCCGCCTCGACCCGCAAGCTTTCAAGCCACGCATCGCACCCTGCCGAGGCCCTAGAGGCCAAGGACGTCGTGCATACCGCCGTGCAGACGACCACATCGCGAGCCTCACCGAGAAAGCCGAGCAGATGGCGACCCACTGCGCTCCTGTCACTGCTTTGACCGGAAAAAGACTGCCTTTCGAGGCCACCTTCGGGCCCGAGTGGCGTGACTGCGAGGGTGCTAAGTTCCGTCACACGACGCACCGTCGCCGAGGCCGCGTCGAGGACAACCCCCTCGAGGCCAGGCACCCAAATGCGGGTCGGTGCCCGAGCGCAGGCGACCTCGAAGCGGGTCGGACCACGCAGCCAGGCCGCCGAGAGCACGACCGCGGCCCCAGGCACGGGCAGCACGGAGGGCGCCCTACTTGGGGCACCCGTGACGCCGTCGAGTTCGAATGCGAGCGACAGGCCGCCGCCGTCGAGCTTCACGCGGATTCGGGTAGGTCGAAGGACGCCAGGGCCGCGGCTATCTCCTCGCGAACGAGCTCGAGGCCGCTCCTGAGAGCGCCGAGCTCACGGAGCGTCGGATCCGCGGCATCGCGTGGCTCGACCCCGTCGCTTCGAAGCTTCCGCTTGGCGCCCGCAATCGTGTAGCGATGACCGTAGAGAAGCTCCTTTACGGTGAGCAGCGTCTCGACGTCTCGACGCGAATAAATCCGCTGACCTTTGCGAGATTTTTCAGGACGAATCGAGCGAAACTCGGTCTCCCAGTAACGGAGAACATGCGGCTCTACTCCGACGATCTCAGCGGTCTCGCCGATGCGGAAGTAGAGCTTGTCTGGAAGCTGAGTTCGCAACACGCTCGGTCTTCTTGCAAGCGTCAGCGGGCCCGCGCGGAAGAACTCCCGACGTCGGTTTTCACATTCAACTCCTCCTTGAGGAGTTGGCCCGGCTTGAAGGTCAGCACCCGTCGCGAGCTGATGACAATCGCCGCGCCAGTCTGAGGATTTCGACCCTGGCGCTCACGCTTGTCGCGGAGGACGAAGTTACCGAAACCCGATATTTTCAGCATTTCGCCGCGCCCGAGCGTCTCTTTCATCAACTCGAAGATTCGATCGACGAGGTCGGCCGCTTCCTTTTTCGAGTAGCCGCCGAGTTGGCTGTACACGGCCTGCACCAGCTCGAACTTGGTGGTTCGTTTCTCCGTCGGCTCATCACTCATGGTTGGCTCCTACCCCTGCGTAACGATGCCAGCGAAGCGGACCTGGGTCCAGCCGAAAACCCACGGCCGAGACGGCAGCCCGATCCAAAATGGAGCGAACGTAGGCCCTCTTGGGCCCAAGCCGAGCGCACTCGGGCAGCTACGAGCTTACCAAAACACCCGGCTCAGCACCCGCGGGCTCGCGGGTTCCGATCCAAGCTTGGAGTCACGCCGCGAGTTCGTCGGATGCGAGGAGACCCTTGTTGCTCCTGCGGACCCCCGAATGCGCCATGTCCGAGAACCCCTCCTCGAGCACCGGCACCGTTGCGACCTCGACCGCGACTCCCTCGACCGCGACTCCATAGTGCTCGGACATCACCAGGTACGCGATGTAAGCGTACCCAGCCGTGAAGAGCGAAACGAACGGGAAGACGAACCAGTGCCCGCGGACCAAGGCCATCACGGCACTCGTCGCGGAGACCAAGCCGAGGGCGATCTCCGGGACCGGAATGCCGGCCACGGCCCTGTAGCGACCGCGGCTGTTGCCGTTCTTCGGCGTGCGAATGAACTCGCCACCGCCCTCACGAAGGCCAGCTCGCACCGCCATCGTGAGGTGAGGCGCGAGGCCGGCACCGAGCGCGATGAGGGCCGGAAGCAGCTTGATTGCGCTCCAGCGCGAGCGGCCCTGTGCGGACTCGGCAAGCATATAGAACGACACGAGCGAACCGAGCGGCGCGAGGCACATTGGGAGGTCGATGAGGAGCATCACCTTCCAGTTTGTCGCATCGACGGTGACGAGGATGGGCAGCAAAAGCAAGCTCAGCATCACCATCAGCGGATACGTAAAGTGCGGCGTCATGTGGAAGGCCGCCTCGAGGCGCTGCGACGCAGTCAGGCCGCTGTCCTTCGATACGACGCGGCGCAAGAGCTTGCGAGCCGTCTGAACGGTGCCCTTTGCCCAACGATATTGCTGCGCACGGAGTGCCGCGATGTCTTCCGGAAGCTCGGCCGGCGACACGACGTCGGGACGGTAGATGAAGCGCCAGCCCTTCAGCTGCGCACGATACGAAAGATCAAGGTCCTCGGTAAGGGTGTCATGCTGCCAGCCGCCAGCCTCCACGATGGCCTGACGCCGCCACATGCCGCCGGTGCCCGAGAAATTGAAGAGAAAGCCTGCCCCGTAACGCGCGCGGTTCTCGACCATGTGATGCCCATCCAGCATCAACGCCTGGATTTTCGTCAACAACGACGCTTCGCGGTTCAAATGCGCCCAGCGCGCTTGAACGCAGCCGACCTTTTCGTCGAGAAAGTGGCCGACGACCGCCCGAACGAAATCCGGGCTGCAGACGAAATCCGCATCGAAGATAGCGATAAACGCGCCTTTGGCGGTCCGCAATCCATGGTCCAGAGCGCCCGCCTTGTAACCGACCCGGTTGACCCGGTGGACGTACTCGGCGTCGTAGCCGGCCTCGCAGAGCTTCTCCACTTCGCGTCGAGCGATGACGACGGTCTCGTCCGTCGAGTCATCGAGCACTTGAATGTGCAGCTTGGCGCGCGGGTAATCCATGCGTGCAACCGACGCGAGCAACCGGACGATGACGGTCGACTCATTGAAAATCGGCAGCTGCAAGGTGACGACGGGGAGCTCCTCATCGGACACCCTCAAAGCCAACGACGGAACCCTCGCGATGGTGACCCGGTTTCGCCAACAGAGGTACACGAGGTGAGCGCGATGAAGCCCGTAGGTCGAAAGGACGGCCAGGACGGCGAAGTAGAGAACGCAAAGGACGATGCTCATAGACGAGGAGGGTCGTAACATCAGGGGTTCGCCGAATTGTCACCGGCATGTATTTCTTTGCACGCAGGTGTCGCTTGATGTCCTACGCTCGCGGAAGCGTTAACCTTTCCGCTGAACGCTTCGGCATAGGCCCGAGGCCAAGGTCAGCAACTTTAATGGGACGATGGAGACTGCATGACGTCAGCGGGCTTGTGGAAACGTGGGGTCTTGGGGACGGTCTCGGTGCTGGTCGCGATGGCGGGTTGCCAAACCGACCGTGTCCCCGACGCGTTCGGCCTGGCGCCGGTGGGTTCCGGAGCGCGCGTCCGTTACGATCTCGGAGCGCGGCCACTGCCGGAGATCCCCTTACCGAACGACGCGGCCACGTGGCCAGACCCGACGAGCCGGACCGGCCTTCGAGTCAACGCCAGCCTGATCGCGCCGACCGTCATCGAAAAACAGGCCCGCACGCGCTTCAGCGAGCTGGAAGGTTGGGGCACCTTCGCGCCCCTTAGCGTCTCGTTCGATGTGAACCGTTCGGAGCCCGGTTACGAGGACTACAGCGGCCCCGCCATCGACCTCAACGTCATCCGGCAACGCCACACCGGAGACGATTACGATTTCAAAAACGACGCTATTTACTTGGTCAACTTGAAGACCGGCGTCCCGGTGGCGCTTGACCTCGGCGCGGGCAACTTCGACTACACGCTGAAGAAACTCGATAGCTACTGGGCGAACGACACCCGCCGGAGTGAACGCAACCTCTTGTTCGAGACGGTCGATGAAAGCGCGCACGGCAGCGTCAAGACTTACGCGCCCGAGCGCGACACCGATTATGACGGAACGCTCGATCGGCCGAACTTACTGAATCCCGATGCCTGCCCCGACGCCGACCCAGTCTGCGACAACTCGGACAACGGCGACGCCTACACAAGCGACGACTGCAAGGCCAAACGGCGCCTGCGGGACCAGTGCATCAGCGACAATCTCCTGAACTGGTACGAGCGCGAAACCGACACGTTGATCGTCCGACCCATCCTTCCGATGGACGAGCTGACGCGCTACGCGGTCGTGGTGACCGACCGAACGGTCGACCGCAATGGCAACCCCGTGCGCTCGCCGTTTCCGTTCGTTTACCATGCCGCGCAACGAAACGCGGCGCAGGAGGTTGCCGCGGCACTCGACAACCCGACGCTCGGTGCGTACTGGGGCGACCTGGCCGGTACCGGACTCGAGCACGTCGCTTTTCTATGGTCGTTCACGACTCAGCCGACGGTCGACGATCTCAAGCGTCTTCGCGATGGGCTTTATGGGCAAGGCCCCTTTGCTCGGTTCGACGCGCAGTATCCGCCCGAGCTCGAAGTGCAGCGTGCCGTTGGACTCACCGGCGGCCTTGCCGAAGGAGCGACCGACGCGCCGAACTGGGAGGCGAGCGCCCTTGGGAAGCTCGCTGGGTGTGCGACCAAATCCGGCAACCTTTGGGTCGTGAAGTTCGCGGACATTCGACCGCAACTCGAGCAGCTCCTCGCCCAAGGGTTCGGGGTGGGTTCGGGACCGACGCTTCAGATGTTGCTGCGACGGCTCGATTCAATCGATCACATGGTTCTGGCGACTTTCAAGTCGCCGTTCCTGCTGGAGGGCGGACCAAAATCGACCGACCCCAATGCCGCATTTCATCTCAATTATCTGACCGGCGAAGGCGACGAAACGAGCGACACGGTGCAAGCCTGGATGCTCGTTCCGAAGGAGACGGCGAAGTGGCAACAACCGTTCGACGTCAACATTTACGGCCATGGTTACACCGGCAATTTTCTCGAGCTTATCTTCTACGCCGGCAATCTCGCCGAGCACGGCCTCGCGACCGTCGGCATCAACGCCATGGGGCATGGGCTGACGTTTAGCGAAGGTGCCGAGAAGACGGCCGCCACAGCGGTCCTTGGGTCGGCGTGCTTTCGACCCCTCTACGATGCGCTCACCCTCGCGCGCTCGCGTGACTTGAACCACGATGGGTCCCCCGACTCCGGCGGAGATTTCTGGTCGAGCTACTTGTTTCACACCCGCGACGGGGTGCGGCAGTCGGTCCTCGATCACATTCAGCTCGTGCGCATTCTAAGGGCGTTCGGCAAAGCGAAGATGACGTGTCGCAACGACGGAGACGCCGCGAACCCAACCCGCGTCTGCGATCCCGATGGCGATGGAACCGCTCCTTTGTCCGGAGATTTCGACAACGACGGACGGGTCGACTTCGGGGGACCGGACGCAACCTACGGGACGTGGGGCGAGTCGCTCGGCGGCATTCTAAGCGCCATTCACGGGGCCATCGATGCCTACGTCACGAGTGCGATCCCCGGCTCGGGCGGTGGCGGCCTCACGGACATCGGCGTGCGTTCTTTTCAAGGCGGCGTCGTGGAAGCGGTGCTCCTGCGGATGTGGGGACCGCTTTTGGTCAGCGTCCCTGCCAACACCCGCCCGCCGTGCACGCCTACGTCGAAAGAGGATGATCATTGCACGAGTTGCACCGATTCGCAGCGGAGTGTCCGCTGGGTTCTACCCGACGTGAACGGAACCGGTGAGGTCGAAGTCGAGTGCCTCGACGCCAGCACGCTCGCGAACACGACGGTGCTCGTGCGCAACCTCGATACCGACGAGGTTCGCTGCGCCAGTGTCGACGACCAGCAGCGCTTTCGCATCGGGTTGCCGGCCGGGACGGGCAACCGAGTGCTCGTTTCATTCTGGGACGGGAAGCACCAAGTCAAAGATTACAAAAGCTGCGAGCTCACGACGAAAACTCTCCGACACACCATCGAGAACTGGGGCCCGGGCCGCTTTCCCGGCGGCGCTTCGAACGGCGACGGAACCGCGACGTGCAGCGGAGATACCTGCAGCGGCTTTCAAGGGCACTTCTACCCCGAGGGCAGCCAGCTCACGTCGCCCGGCGATGGCTACGGGATGATTCGGCAGACGCCTCAACTGCGCCGCTTTCTTGGGCTCGCGCAGGCCGCGCTCGAGCCGGGTGACCCGATAAGCTTTGCGCCCTATTACGCGCTCAAGACGATGACCGATCCATTTGGACACGCCCTAGAGCCCCACGCGCTGCTCACCTTGAACACGATCGGCGACATGAACGTCCCGTTAAACGCTGGCATTGCGCAAGCGCGCGCGGCCGGTGCCCTGCCCTTCATGCGCCCGGACCAGGCCGAGACGTATCCCGAATACCTCGACTACGTCACACCAAAGGCGCTCTTCGATGCGCTCGGCGGACGCACCCCGAACCGCGAGCTCATCGAGCGCAACGTCGTCGAAGGCATCACCGCACTCGCACGTCATCCGGCCGGACCCGAGTGCGCAACGAGCGCCAACGCGGCGGCGGCTAATGCCATGTGGATCGACGGGAACGGAATGAACCAGCAGTGTTTTCCGAAGACCTGCACCGCGGACACCGAGAGCAACCCGGCGACGCGCAAGTGCCACGAAGATACCCACTGCGATAGCCAGACCGCGGTCTGTGTCCCAAACACCCTCGGCCAGGACCGCTGCGACGAAGCGCTGTGGGACATCGATGAGCTCGATGAGGGCAAACAACGTTACTTCGAGCAACATTCTTCCGTCCCTTTGCGACTCGCGCGGCTCACCGCGTCGGCGACCAGAGCGCCACTCGAACTCGTCTGGTCCCCGCGGCTAGCTGGCGTGCCGTTCTCAGCGGACGCAGGCGCTTACGCACCCCAGGCCGCGCCATTTGGTCGGCTTACGGCGCTGCTCGACGCGTACACGGTCCCCCAGGGCCAACACACGTTCGTGAATGGAAATCCGTGCCAAGGCTTCGACCATGGCACCTATCTTACGAACCTGGTCGCGCGCTTTTTCGAATCGGACGGAACGGACCTTTATTACTTGAGCCACCCGAGTTCGCACCACTGCCTCGCGACCCAGACCGCGAGCTGTGATTATTCGAAATGACGCGACTGGATGCGGAGACACTGCGGCTCGTTCGCGAAACGCAGCTCGCCTCTTTTGACAACTGGATCCTCGCCGACGCGGCCCGGCTCGCCTGGCTCCGTTTGTTCTCCGCAGGCGTGAAGATGGTTCTCGAGAGCCGCACCGAGGAGCTGCTCGATTCAGCCGCGCTCGACCGGCTGGTGGCGCGTTTGCTCGCAGCCGAAACCGTGACAACCGCGCTGGCCCCCGCGATCGTGGCAAGCGTTTCCGAGGTCGCCCGGCGCGCTTCTGCATTCGAAGAAAGCCCGAGTTCGCTGCTCGCTGAAGAAGCAACCGAGAGCGTCCTTCGAGTGATCGAGCAACCGGAGTTCGTGAGCGAGGCCTTGCTCCGCGCGATCCTGACGAGCCCCGCGCTCGAGCGTGCTGTCGGTGACCACCTGTTCGAGGCGCTCGATGGCTTTTCCAGCCGAGTGAATCCGTTTGTCGCAGCTTGGGGTCTACCGGCGTTGCTCGCAGCGGTCCCCCTTATCGGACGAGGCACCATCCGAGCGGCGCTCGGCACGGTTCAGCGAGAATTCGAGCGACGGCTCGAGCCGGAAACGCGACGATTCATTGCAGGTTTCGTTCGCGAATCGCTGGACCGTGCCGCCCGCGAATACGCCATGCGAGGAGCCGAGCCCGAGTTCGTGCGCCTGCGCAAGGAGGTCTTGACGGCGGTCCTTGCCGTGCCCCTTCGCGAGCTCGTGTGGGCGCCTGACTCCAGGGTCGGGCAACGCGCCCTAGCGGCCGTGGAAGCCAGCGTGCGGAGCCTCTTGGCGAACCCGATCGTTCAGCGTGAGGTCGCGTCGGCGTTCGCGGGTGCTTTTGCACAAAAACGCTCTCTCGAAGGGATGCTGCTCGAGTACGGCGTGGTCCTGCCGAACCCAACCGAGCTCGCCGAGACACTCTGGCCGACGGTGCAGCGCTGCCTTGCCATGCCCGAACTCCGTTCCGAACTCGCGGATAGCATTGACGATTCGCTAGCGTCGCTCGCGTGAGGGCTTCGTCCCGTCAGCCGCCGAGCAGGCGTTCCCGGGCAGACAACCTCCTGCCGTGACGCGCTCACTCGCGCAAAAGGAGAGCGACCGCGTCGAGTTCTTCGATGGCGCGCCAGCCGTACCAGGTGAAGGCCTTGCCATCGACGAAGCGCACCCGAGGTTTGCAAGGCAACGCGGCAAAGACGGCGGCGTCGCTTTCGGTAAAGGGGTGCGGCTCGTCAGGCAGCAGCACGAGCGCCGGCCGACGAGCCGCGACTTCTTCGAGCGTCACGCG
>CANMZR010000138.1 GCA_947502375.1 Polyangiaceae bacterium | reverse complement strand
ATCGACCCCGCCGGCAGGTGCGTACTGAGGGGGGCCCGCGGCCTCCGAGGACAGTGTTTCCTTCCGAAGCTCCGCAGCGGCTTCACGGCGAAAAAGGACCGGCGGTGGAGGCGGCGGTGGCGGCGGCGGCGGCGGTGGCACCGAGCCCGGACCGGAGGGTGCCGCCGGAAACGGCAGCGCTCGCAAGTTGACTGAACCGTGGGTAAAAGCGGCCACGGACTCCAGGGCAGGCGAAACAGCGGGCGCCTCGGGGAAAGGCAGCGGAGGCACGTGGGCGTCAGGCGGAGCCAAGCTTCCAATATCCGCTATGGAATCAAAGGCAGCAGGCCCGTGAGCAGAGCCGGCCGTAGGCCCCCGCAAGCTTTGAGCTGCATTTTGTTGGTTAGAAAGCGTCCCATGCCCCGCGTTGGACGCCACCCGAGCCGACGCCAACGAAGCGGCGTTCAGGTCCCTCGGGACCGTGGGCAAATCCGTGGCCTCACCACCAGCGGGAGCCCTCATCGGGCTGCGGCCGAGCCCGTCGGACTTCGCCAGTTGCCGGATCGTCGTGGCCTCCACGGCAATGACTTGAGGGACTCCTGCAAGCACGCCCACAACGGTCGCGGGGTTCACGGCACGCTGGACGATCGTGGGAGCCTCCTCGCCGAATTCTCGGTCCCCCGACGCTTCCGAAGCGATCTCCGGCGTCCCCGGGTTCGTGGCGCGTTCGAACCAACGCATCTGGCGCATGGCGTTCCTGCGAACGAAGCGGCCGAGCGCGTTTTCATTGGCTTCGCGATAGCCATGGGCGTCGAGCCAGCCGTCGAGCGCCTTCACCAACTCGAGGGCGCTTTGAAAGCGAACCTCGGGATTTTTTTCGAGGCATCGCGCCACCAAACGAGCCAGCGCCGGGTCCAATTTTGGCCGCAGGAGCATCAAGTCCATAGCGGGTTCATCCGCGATAGCGCGCATCATCTCAAAGTCGGTCGTGGTGACCCACGGACGTCGTCCACTAAAAAGCTCAAAAAGCAGCACCCCCAGCGTGAACAGATCGGAGCGGCCGTCGATTGGCCCATTCGCGAGCTGTTCGGGAGACATGAACTGCGGACTGCCTTTGATGAGCCCCGTCAAGGTGTGAGTGACGCGCTGCTTTGCCTTCGCGAGACCAAAATCGGTAATTTTGACCTCCCCGGCAAAGCCAACGAGGAGGTTCCCCGGCGTGAGGTCACGATGGACGAGCCCTAGGTGTTCACCACTCGGAGAGCAAAGCGAGTGCGCGGCGTCCAGCCCGACGGCCACCGAACGGGCCATGAAGACAACGAGCCTTTCGCTGAACATTTCCCCTGTCTCGAACACCGTCTTCATAAGCCGCGCGAGCGACACGCCGCGCACCAACTCGACCGCGAGCCAGGGTCCCGTGGGATCCGCGCCCCACCCGAGCATCTCGACGACGTGCTGGTTCTTCAGCGCAGCCGTCATCCAAACTTCGTCCTCGAACATGTCGACGAACGCGCGGTCTGCGGCGATGTGAGCGTGCAAACGCTTGACCGCGCAAAGCTCACCGGAACGCGCACCGCCACTCACGCGACAAAGTTCGACGCGCGCCGTATTGCCCACGGCAATTTCCGCCAGCACCTCAAACCGCTGCTCCGACGCGTGCGGGTTCACTGGCACGAAACGCAGCCTACCAGAGCCGCCGCTAGGATAGCCGGATCATGAACGAGCGGCGGCAAACGACTCGGCGATGCCGGCGGGCGTAGCTCTGAGCTGCATCTCTAGGTGGTCATCTTTGGTACGAATGGAGCGCAGTGTGAGCACCGGCGTCACGACAGCGAGAGCCTTTTGCACCATCGAATTCGTGGCGAGCTTCGGCACCAGCAAGAGATCGACAACGACCCGGTCGTCTTTCGCATCCACGATCATCGCTGGGCGATTTGGCAGAAACGCGACCAAATTACCGGGCTTTGAGAGATCGAGCGCACCGGACTTGATGAGACCGGCGATCGGCGAATCCCCGCCGTCCAGCACCTCGAGGTCCATGTTAGCGATCCGCACGGCAACCAGCACTTTGCCCGGTTCGACGTCGATGGACTCGATGAACACCGTAAGGCGTCCGCGGAGCGTGCTGCCCATCAACCGAAAGGATGCTGCCAGCCGGATCCCCGGAGGCACGGCTTCAATGACCACATCTTTCGGGGCTTTTTTCCCGGTTGCGAGCTCGCGGACGAGATAGCGCAGGGCGTCGAGCGGGAGCCCGACTCGCAGCCCGGCAGCTCCTTTCACGGCGCGAAGGAGTTCTTCGGGATGCGCACGGAGGTAGTTCGCGGCGGCAGCGAAGAGGGCCTTTGGGTTCGGCTTCGGCATCCCCCGAACGATGGACCGAAAATCGCTCTCGGTGCAAGCATGGACGCGGCCACCGTGATGATGTTAGGACCAATCCTCATACGGAATGGTAGGCCGCTCACGAACGGGTGCGAGCCGGAAGCACGATTTGCGAGGCGGGAGATGGCGCTTAAGGACACGCTGAAGTGGGCCCGGAACGAATGGGGAATCTTTGCGACAGACAGCCCCATGTCCCTCCCGCAGCGGGCGCGTTGGGTGGCGCAGTGGGTGCCCATGGGGCTTCGCACGATAGGGTACGGGACCGTCTCGCTCGCACTGGGTCCGCTGACGAAGGAACACGGGGCGAGCCTTTGGGCCATGAAACAATGGTCCCGAGCGTGCATGGCGGGCGTCAACATCAAGGTCACGGCCCATGGCGCAGAGAACGTACCCGAAGGCAGCTTCATGTTTGCCTCGAATCACCAAAGTTTGCTCGACATCCTGGTGCTTGGGGCGACCCTGCCAGGGGACTTCAAGTGGGCGGCGAAGCGCTCGCTGATGACGATCCCCTTCCTTGGATGGCACCTACAGCTCGCCGGGCACGTTCCCGTGGACCGCGCGGCCGGCAAGCGCGCCGCCGTGGATGTCATCCAGCGCTTCGAGGCCGTGTTGCGTGAAGGCAAGCCGCTTTTGATGTTTCCGGAGGGCACACGCAGCGAAACCGGGGCTGTCTCCGCGTTCAAGACCGGCGGATTTTATGCAGCCGTTCGGGCCGGAAAACCAGTCGTTCCCGTGGCGCTCGACGGCGCTGCGGACTTGCTGAGCAAGGGCGCGATTTTTATCGGGCCGCACGCGCCCGAACTCCGACACGTGGTGGTGATGATAGGCAAGCCGCTCGAGGCCCCGAGCAGCGGAACCGAAAAGGCCCGGGCCGAGGCGCTTCGAGATCGCACCCACGAGGCCGTCACGGCCCTTCAACTTGAAGCACGGGCTCGGCGTTTAGGCAGCTGATGCAGACTCGAGTTTCCGCGCTCGTGCTCACCGTTTTCGTCGGTGCGGCCTGCGATACCCCGCCCGATATGGCCACTGCGCGAGCTTTCTCTGCCGGGGCCGTTTCGGTCGCCGCACCCCGCGAAGTCGACGAAACGGTGGTTCCTAAACGCCTCGCCCTAAGGCCAAATCCGCTCGGACTGCCAGCCGCGAATGTCACGTTCAGCGAGGGAAAATTCGTCTACGCGGTCCCCGAGGCGATGTTCGCGACAGCCAAACTGGGGGGTAGCCTCGAACTGCGGGCCGCCAGAGTCGAGTCCATGGACGGACCCGACGTCAGCGTCCGATCGAACTCCGGACCGCCATACACGGTTCACGCGGGTTACATCGTGGCGCCCGAATTCAAGCGGGTCGAGCGGGGAACCCGAGTGATGGTGCCGCATCACGGCAACCTGCGACACGGCACCGTCCAGCGGCAAGTGATGAAGCAGGTCGTCATTCGCTACGGCGACGTTGGGGTGGCGCTCGGTGACCAGTCCATCGCAGTCGAAGAGGTCGGTGTGTTCGGGACCGGTCTCGAACCAGGCGCCTACGCCCTCGCCCACTTTAATCACGAACTGCAGCTCGTTTTGTTGGTATCGGCCGGAGTCCACGCGGACGGCATCAGGCGTTGGTTCGTACTCGGACCGGACGGGGATGCGCGCATCGTGGATGCAAAAGAGCTCACGGCAGTCGCCGACGCGCGAACGCTGAAGCCGGGCAGCGCGGTCCTCGTGGCATGGCACGGTACGATGGTACCAGCGACCCTCCAAAGCATCGACGTCAGGGGGCTCGTCTCGGTGAAGCGTCCGCGGAGCGGGCCCACCCTGCTCGTGGGCATCGACATGGTGACGCCCGCGTCTGCACCGACGCCGGGACCAGCCAAGCGCTAGTGCCTCGATTCGTTAGACTAGTGCCTCGATTCGTTAGACTAGTGCCTCGATTCGTTAGACTAGTGCCTCGATTCGTTAGACTAGTGCCTCGATTCGTTAGACTAGTGCCTCGATTCGTTAGACTCGTAGGGTAAGTAGCACCGTCGCGAGCACGTCGAGCGCACGGTCGAGCTCGGCGTCGAGAACATACGGAGCCGGCCCCAGCCGCAAGAGCGCGCCCCGCGAATCGGTATGAATGCCGTGAGCTCGCAGCGCCTCGGTGACCGCACCGGCTCGCGGATGCCGGACGGAAACGAAGGCACCGCGGCGATCGTCGTCATCACTCGACGCGAGCTCGAGTGGGCCACCTTCATCGAGGAGGCCGCGACTTCGCAGACCATCGATGAGATAGCGCGTCTGCCGAACCGAGATCGCACGCAGTTCGCCGACCCCTAGCCCCAACCGGTCCCAGTGACGCAAAACAGCGCGGGCCCGGTAAAATGCTGTCGTTTCGAAGGTGGCTCCTGCAAAACGAGCCGCCCCCGCACCGTACCGGACCGGACGCTGTGCGACGCTACCCGAAAGCTCACGAGGCTCAGAGAGACCCGAAAAATCCGCGAACCAGCCCGTATCGCGAGGCCGCAGCGCGCAGTCCTTGGGAATGCGCATCCAGCAGAGCCCGTTGCCGATCCCCGCGTACTTGTAGCCGCCCGCGACGACAAATGCCCGGTGCCCATTCCCGCCCCACTCGAGCGGCACCGCGTTGAAGGCGTGATAGGCATCGACGATCACCGTGGCGCCGACACGCTCGCATTCGTCGAGAAGCTGCCCAAGCTCGGTTTGCACCCACGCATCCTCAAAAAAAACCGCACTGAAGGCAGCCACAACTGGCCCGGAGCGAGCCTCGCGCTTCACCACGTCGAGAAAGCGTTGGGCGAGTCCTTCGCGCGGTTGAGCAGGAACCCAAACGACAGAAAGACCATCTTCGGCGTAACGACGAAGCTGCCGGTCAAGCGAATGGAACTCGCCCGTCGTCGAAACGACACGGACTCTAGCGTGCTCAAATGACCCGAACAGTCGGACCAGCAACGCGTGGGTGCTCTCCGCAAAAGCCAGCGGGTCGTCAGCCGGAAATCCCATGCGAGTCTGGAGCCCACGCCCGACCTCTTCGAGCAGCGGAAACACAGCGTGTTCCCATTTTTCGTCCACGAAGCGCGCTGCATCATCGAAAGCTTCGAGTTGCGCGTCGCGAGCGACATCAGGCCACGCCTGGTGAGAATGCCCACTCAGGAGAATACGGCCGGGCAGGAGAAATCGCGCATACGCGCGGCGAATGGACTCGATGTCGATCATGGCTTTTGAGAGACACGGGTGGATTGGCGAAGGCGCACCGACGAGCGTACAGGGGAAGTAGCAGCCACGTTGATCTCCAACTCGTTCATGCTCTCGAGTGCGAGGACGGCTCGCCGCGGCGACAGATCGGCATCGAACTCGAGTGTCCCGGTTCCGCCGCCGATCCCGCGGCTCACGCGAACCTCGACGCCTTCTGGCAACAAGGGATCACGGACCTTCGGAGCGACGGGTTCTTCCTTGAAAACAAGCCCGAGAACGACTCCCGACCCTTCGCGTAGCTCGTAGTCCGTCGTGCGAACGAAGGCCATCCCGCCGCGGCTCAGTCGAGAGAGAGAGCGCCAGCGGGCGCCGGTTCCGACAGCTTCCTCCGGCACCGGCACCAGCAACTCACGCACGGTCTCCTCGAGGCTGCTCCAGAGCTGAAGCCCATCGCTGTCGAGTTTGTTCGGGCCCGAAACCAGCGCGAACGACACCGCACGCGGGTCCAAGGTGACGATGGCCGAAGTCCCCGCGAGCGCTGCCATCAGCGGGGCGACCTCATCCGCGAGCAACTGCTCGGTTTCGCTCCCGGCAAGTGTGTGGGCTCCCTCGATGCGCACATTCCAACCCGTGGGTCCGCTGAGCCACGTGGTGTCGAAAGCGAAGCCGGGGATGGGCGCTGCCGGCGCATCCTCAGCGGCAGGGGTTTCCACAGCGGCCTGGGTTTGAACCATCGAGAGGTCGTACGCCAACGTCAACTTCACTCGCTTGCCAGTCTTGGCGGCATGCCGCAGCAAACGACGCGGCTCACGACCGGGCTCCGTGAGCACCAGGCGCCCCGCTTCACCAGCGACCCTCCCAGCCGCCTCGAGCTCGCTCATCGCGGCGACCGCACTTGGGCTAGCGGGCGGAGGCTCCGTTCCGAGCGAAGCGGAGCTGACGACTGCGAAAGCCTCGGCCTCGCCTGGCAACTCTGCCACCTGAGAGGACGCGGACGGCGCCGTGTCCGTGGCTCGTGACCGAGCGCCATTCGTGCCTCCACAGTCGCCACAACCCAAGCCACCGAGCGCGGCGACGAGTCCCAGTGCAAACAACCGACGCACGGTTTACTGCTAGCGCCTAGCTTAGAGGAGCGCAAGCCGCCCTGGCACGCAGGGTCCTTCACGTCCGGAAACTCGGCTCCCAAAAAATGGAGCGCGGCCCGGTGGCGAGCATGCCCACGGCGTTGCCGTCCGTCCGCGTTGCTGGCGACCCACGTCCCTGGACGGTGGGCTGAGCGCCCAAAGATCACCGCAGCGAGGACTCATCATTTGTGCGCTAAGCGAAGCGGTGTACGTTGCGCAAATGCGAGTAAGTTCGTTGCTCATTGCCTTTCTCGCAGGGGTCGGCGGAGCATGCAGCCCCAAGCCGCCGAGCCCCCTTACGCCGGTCGCCCGCGAGTCGGCCCTCCGCCCAGCGGCCGAATCCAACCTGCCAAACGCCGTTCGTCCAGCCGGCGCAGCGGAGACTTCGTCGGCGGCTTACAAGAATGTCGGGATCCCGTTACCCGAAACCGATGTGTGCGATAAAAACCAGGACGGATCGATCAAGGACGAAATTCCAGAGGGTCGCTATTCGGGCCTTCTTCGCAACGCTCGCTGTGACCAGCAGAAATTTCTGACGATGGCCTCGGTGATGAAAGAACTCGGCGTCTCCGATTGCACATTTTGCCATGCGGCCGACCCCGCCAACCCCAAAAAGGCCCTCTACTCCATGGCGACTCCAAGGAAAGACGCCGCGAACTGGATGCTCGCCACGTTCGTGGATGGCCTTCAGCGCGTCGATGGCACAGCGATGAAGTGCCGCGGCTGTCACACGAGCCAAAAGGGCAAAGGCGAAGGGATGGCGCATTTTTTAATGGAGCCGCGCAACGTTGCGTTCACCCAGGAGTGGATGAACGAAATCATGACGGCGCAGTTCACCGATCGCAGCGGTCAACGCCTGCGCTGCAAAAGCTGTCACGAGGGCATGGCGCCCTCGCGTGAAGGCTGGAATCCTCATGTCATTCGCGAGCTCATCGTCACCGGCGAAGGCCACCTCGCGCGCCGTCACCCGGGCCGCTGAGGTGCAACACCGATTGGAACAAGTTCACGGCAGCGGTGGACTCGCGCTTCAGCTTCATCGGTTCAGCGACGTCACCGCAAAACCACGCGGCGTGACGCTCCTCTGTCTCCATGGGTTTCTCGACGGCGGAGCCACCTGGGATGACGTGGCCGCACCACTTGCGGCGGACGGATACGAAGTCATCGCGCCGGACCTCCGGGGCTTCGGGGGAAGCGCGCGCGTCGGAGTCGGCGGCTACTACCACTTTCCGGACTACGTCGCCGACGTCGACGCCCTTGTTCGAACACGTGCTTTCTCGCGACTCGTGCTCATCGGGCACTCGATGGGAGGCACCGTCGCCTGCCTCTACGCTGGAGCGCGCCCCGAGCGGGTCGAGCGACTCGTCCTCATCGAAGGGCTTGGTCCACCCTCCGCGCCCCCCGAGCAAGCCCCTTACCGCATGCGTCATTGGCTCACGGACCTCGAACGAAACCGAGTGCCACGCCCACTCGGCTCGCTCGACGATGCGGTGCGGCGCCTCGCCATCAACCACCCGCGTATGCCCACGGAGGTGCTCGAACGCCGGGCCAAACAACTCACCGTCGAGACCGAATCGGGCCTGGCTTGGGCACATGACCCACTGCATCGAACAACCTCGCCGATGTTGTTTTCCGCTGAGCTATTGAAGGCTTTCCTTCGAGAGTACAAGGAGCCAGTGCTGTTCGTCGGCGGGGGAGAAGGTGGCTTTCATCCCGAGGACGAGACGGAACGCCTCGACGCCTTCGTCCACGTCCGACGGGTCGACCTGCCCGACGCGGGCCACATGATCCACTGGACCGAGCCCGTGGCCCTGGCCCAAAAAATAATCGAGTTTCTAAGCTAACTGGCCGAACTTGAACGCCCCATTCGCGAGCAGGCGGGAACGTGTTGCAGCGAGGGCCCGACCTGGACTACGCTTCGCTTTCGTTTCGCCACCTTAGCTCAGTGGTAGAGCAACGGTTTCGTAAACCGTAGGTCTCGAGTTCGACTCTCGAAGGTGGCTCTGAGTTTCCCTGGTTCTGCGGCTCACGCCGATTTCAGCGAGCGCCCGAGCTAGCGATTGGCTGGCGGGCACCGGGTGCGTAGGGCCTTGAGCGCCCAAGGGCATCCTATCTGCCGCTGCGGCCGCAACACGGAGCCCATGGTGCCGCGTCTTCCCGGCGCACCTGCGTCAACCCGAAAAAAGGCGGGTCCTCGGTTTTGCGGCATCGACACCCCCTGGGTTGGCACGGAGGGCCACGGCCGCACCGAGACGCCCGGCAGTTTCAAAAAACAACATTTGTTAAGGGTACTCTGCCGAATGGATCGACTGAGCGCGCCATCCATCCCTTGACGTTTCTGTCGCGGTGAAGTTGACTTCGGTCTTTCTCCTATCGGAAAGGCGTACCCAAATGGCGTGTTCAGGATGTGGTGGAACGACAATTTTATTCAAATGGACCTGCACAAACGGCTCTTGTCGGTTTGTGTGGTGCAATGACTGCGCCGCCGGCTGGCTCTTTCGCTCGTGTCGCCGTTGCGGAAATCGGTGCCAGTGATGATGCCCGAAACGGAAGGCACCGAGGAGTGCTGCGACCTGGATACCGGACGAGGAATTGAGCACAGGAAGGCTTGGCTTGCGCTCGGAGGTTTCATTGCGGGCGCCGACGGCTTATCCGCTGAAGAAGCTGAGGAATTGGGCCATTCGGCCGCCGGTTCGGACCTCTCGAAGACCGAGGCCACGGCGATCTTGCTGGCGGGAGCAGCCGCCACCGGCGTCCCGGCTGCGAGCCTTGCAGCCGTCGCAGAGAGCGGCATCCTGCTCAAGCTGGAGTGCCTACTCGAACTTGCGCACAACGTGGCCGTGGACGGAATGTCGGCCTCCGAGTGGTCACGATTCTGTGACGTCGCGGCGGCACTCGTTGGAGCCGGCAAGGTAGACGCGCTCCTCAGGCTCGTTCTCGCAGACCGCGAGGCGCGACGCGCACGGCGCGAATTGGTATTGGGCCAACCTTAGAATCAATCCGTACTCATCCACCCTAATCCTTGTGAGCATCACAGCCGAAAAAGTTGAGTTATGAAAATTTCAATGCGCCCAATGTCGCTTTTCTGTCTTATCGCTCTCGCCGCGTGTGACGAGAAACCAGTTCCTTCCACGGTCCCTGAGCGGGTGGTAGCCACGTCCACACGAACGGCAGCTCCACCAGAAGCCACGGCAACGGCAGCACCACCTGAAGCGACTGGGCCGGATGCTGACGGTTTCTTGCCCGACGGCATGCCGGAGCAGATCCCCGCGCCGGGACCCAAGCCACCGACGATTGGCGAATGGGAGAGCGTGAAACGCGAGATTAGCGTGCTCAACTCAACGGCCCTCGGTTGCCAGACGCGCATGGTCCGCGAGTGGCTTCGGGTGTCTTGCCGCCCGAGCGGGTCCCGGCTCCCGACCACCGTGGCGACGAAGCAAACCTCGGGGCAGCAGGCCTACGCCGGCATGTTCGGCGAACGCGCGAGCGTGGTCGTTCAGGTCGTGAGAGGCAAGTCGTACTCCGCTTTTTACACGTGGAACGACGGCAGCTCAGCGACTCTCGAGGTCAGTTGGGCGGCGGGTTCGCCGCGACCGTTGATTGTACTGAAGACGTGAGAAGGATGGCGGCTTCGTCCGTGGCGAGCCGTCGAGCCTGTGATCCGCTTTCAGTGGATGGAGTCAGCAAGGAAGCTGCCGACGCTGGTGGATTTGGACGCCCTCCCGGTCGGCGTGAAGGGGGAGATCATCGAAGGCGTCCTGTACACGATGACCCGCCCGAGGTCCCGCCATCAGCGCCTCGCCTCGTCGATCACGGCGCGGGTTCACGGTCCCTTCGACAACGGCCGTGGCGGTCCCGGCGGCTGGTGGATCCTCGTCGAGCCGGGCATCGAATTGCCCAATACCTCAGAAATTGCGCCCGATCTGGCTGGGTGGCGGCGTGAGCGGATGCCCGAGTTGCCCGAGGACACATCGATCACCGTGGTGCCCGACTGGGTGTGCGAAATCCTCTCGCCCACCAATCGACGGCACGAGCTGCTCGTGAAGAAACCCTACTACGCGCGCGTCGGCGTCTCGTTCCTGTGGCTCGTCGACCGCGAGGCCCGCGCGTTGTCGGCCCATCGCCTCGAAAACGGACTTTGGGTCGAGCTCAGCAGTTGGGGCGACGAGACCGAGGCGCGCATCCCGCCGTTCGACGCGATCGCCATCGACGTCCGTTCATTTTGGGTTTGAGCGTCAGCGCTGCAGGTGGCTTTGCCAGGGCCGCCGCCGATTGCCGAGCCACCCAGTGCCAACGCGCGTAATGCCCTTGGCGCTGCTCTCGACCACACGGTCAAGCATGCCCATGGGTCCTTGATTTACCTACGTGCCGCTGGGCCGAAACGGTTGGCCCCTTTCCTTGCTGGTGGCCCAGGTCGTGCGGTCGGCCGTCCTCCGGCTGTGGCATGGAGGCGTGGCTGTTACTCACCCATCGATTTGATGGACTCGGCGCACGTCCCTCGATTCGTTCGAATCGAGGGCCAAATAACAACAGGTAGCCG
>CANMZR010000137.1 GCA_947502375.1 Polyangiaceae bacterium | reverse complement strand
GAAAGACCCGCGATTTCGGCTGCTATTGACTCGGCTCCCTGTTGTTATTTGGCCCTCGATTCTGACGAATCGAGGGTTAGTCGAGGTCGATGGGCTCGACGACCACTTCGTCCCAGGGCAACGCGGCAGCCAGTTCTTTGCCGATGTCTTCGGCATCGACGACAGCCGTCACCCACAGCGCCTTCGAATCGAGGCGACGAGCCACCGCACGGCTCGCCTCTTCGGCCGTCACGCTCGAGATGCGCTCGATGGTTTTTGCGTGGAAGTCCTCGGATAAGTTGAGCAACGCGCAGTCGAGTTTCTGCTGCAAGCGCTTCTTTCCGGTATCGATCTCAAAGGCGTAGGAGCGGCGCATGTACTCACCCGCGAACCGCACCTCGGCCTCATCGATCCCGGCGTCGCAGAACGCCTCCAGGAGTCCGACCTCGAGCTCGAGGCAGGCAATGGCGTCCTCGACCGAAGGAGCTGCCCAGATGGTAAAAGCCTCACGCACGGGTCCGGTCGCGAGACCCGAACTCGCCCCGTAAGACCACCCGCGCTTGACGCGCACTTCCTGGTTGAGGCGCGAGGTGAACATGCCTCCAAAGACCGCATTGGCGAGCAGCAACGGTACGTAATCCTCATCGGCGAGATCCGCGCCGAGCGTCCCGATGCCGAGCTGGCATTGACTGCGGTCCGGCTTGTCGACCATCACGAGACGCCGGCCCTTTGGCGGCGTGGGCTGCGGCACCGAATAAGCGAGTGCCTCCCCACTCGGTAGCCGCTCGAGCAACTGGGCGGCCAACGTTGCGGCTTGGTCTTCATTCACGTCGCCACCGACCGCAACGATCGCATTTTCTCGCGAAAACGCACGCCGATGATGGGCGATGACGTCCTCGCGCGTGATCGCACGAATCGACGCCACCGTGCCCTGAACCCGCCGTCCGTGAGGGTGCCCAGCAAACAGCTTTCGCCGCAGCGCACGCGACGCAAGGCCATCGTCCTCATCCCGCGAAGTCACGATCTCGGCTTCGATCTGGCGCTTCAGCTTATCGAGTTCAGCCTCATCAAATCTCGGCTCGGCGATCAACTCGGCTGCAATGGGCAGCGCCTTGTCAAGCGAACGCGAAAGCGTCTCAATCCCAACCGTCGTCGCGCCGAGGCCTACGTGCGCCGCGAGCTCGGCCCCAACCGCTTCGATGCGAGCCTCGAGCTGCTCTCCGGTCATCGAGCGCGAGCCGCGCCTCAACATACGAGCTGTGACGCGGGACAACCCCTCGAGCCCCACAGGGTCGTGAACGCCACCGACTCGGAACGTCGCGACGAGCTGCACGAGCGGCAGCTCTCGGCTCGCTTCAAACAAGAGCTTCACGCTTCAATCCCCGGTGCGGAATCGGGCGAAGAATCGGGCGAAGAATCGGGCGAAGAATCGGGGGGTTCGTCACCAGGCTCAACGACGAGCACGGTCCGGCCTTCGGACACCAAATACCGTCTAGCCACTCGCAGCAGGTCCGAGCGCGTCACGCGGGAAAAGGCTTCAAGCCGCGTCCAGAGCGCCGCCGGATCACCGAGCACCAACTCGCAAAAACCGATTTGCTCCGCCTTGCCGCTCGAGGACTGCATGCCTTGAATGGTCGAAAGCTCGACCCGCGCTCTCACTCGGTCGAGTTCCTCTTGGGTCGGCGGCTCGCGGCGCAGCTCGGCCAACAGCTCATCGAGCACCGTCAGAATGCGCTCGGCCGGGATCCCCTCACGGGCCGTGATCGAGATGTCGACGAGGGACGGATCTCGAAAATGCCCCGCTTGCCCGCCGAACTCACTCGCGAGCTCGAGTTCGTGGACGAGGCGACGGTAACCGCGCGACGAAAGCCCACTGAAGAGCACGTCGCACAAGAGCACGAGCGGCAAGTGATCGACGTCCCCCATCGCTGGGCTTTTGTAACCAATCGCAAGCTTCAAGGTCGGCGTCGGTTGCTCCATGGTCACCCTGCGCTCTGCCACCTGCGGAGGCTCGGGGCGCACGTCCTCGACGGGCAGTAAACTTGGGGCAATTTCCCCGTAACAACTCTGAAAGAGGTCCAAAAGCGCAGCCCGCTGAACGTCGCCCACGAGCACAATGGTCGCGTTGTTTGGCGCGTAATAGGTCGAGTAGAACGTACGGCAGTCGGCGGGCGAAAGGCCTTCGATGTCGGCCATCCAACCGATGGTCGGAGCGCCGTAGCCATGCGAACGAAACGCTTCCCGAAAGAGGCGCTCACCGACCGCACCGTCCACATCATCATCCACGCACTGAAGGCGCTCGTTTTTTACAACCTCACGCTCGCTCGCAACGAGCTCATCGCGCAAGACCAGGTGCTGCATCCGCTCGCTCTCGAGTCCCATCACAAGACCCAACGCTTCGGTCGGCGCGTTGATCATGTAGAACGTCCAATCGAGGAAAGTCGCGGCGTTGCTTTCCGCACCAGCGCCTTCGAGCCGGCGATCGAACTCGCCATGCGGCACGTTCTTCGACTCGTTGAACATCAGGTGCTCGAGCAAGTGCGCGATCCCCGTTTTTCCCTCACGCTCATGCCTGGAGCCGACCGCGTACCAAGTTTGGAAGCTGAAGACGGGCGCGGTGTGATCGGGGCAAAAAAGCAACGTCAGGCCGTTACTGAGTTGATAACGCTCAATCGCGAGATGCGGGCCGAAGGGATGCGTTCGAACGAACAACGGATGGCTCATGTTTCGTCGATTTTGAGGATGGCGAGGAAGGCCTCCTGCGGCAACTCGATGCGACCCACTTTTTTCATTCGACGCTTACCGTCTTTCTGCTTCTCGAGCAGCTTGCGCTTGCGGCTGATGTCACCGCCGTAGCACTTCGCGGTCACGTCCTTTCGCATTGCCTGGATGTTGGTTCGCGCTATCACCTTCGAGCCGATGGCCGCCTGAATGGCGACCTCGTACTGCTGCCGCGGGACAAGCTCCTTCAGCTTGATCGCGAGCTGACGACCGCGAGAAGCCGAGTTCTCGCGATGAATAATCACGCTAAGCGCATCGAGCGGCTCGCCGTTCACGAGCATGTCCACCCGCACGAGATCCGACGTTTGATAACCTTCGAGCTCGTAATCCATCGACGCATAACCGCGCGAGACGCTCTTCAGTTTATCGTGGAAGTCGAACAGCACCTCGCCAAGGGGGAGGTCGTAACTGATGATGACGCGATTGCTCGCGGCGTACTGAATGCCCTTCTGAACGCCACGGCGCCCCTGGCACAGGCCCAGCACCGCACCGACGTACTCAGCCGGCACGTGGATCGTCACGCGATAGATCGGCTCGTCGATATGATCGATGAGACCGACCTCGGGTAGCCGGGACGGATTCTCGACCGTCCGCTGTTCCCCATTTTTCAAATAGACTTGGTAGACGACGCTCGGAGCGGTGGTGATGAGGTCCAGGTTGTGCTCGCGCTCGAGGCGCTCCTGGATGATCTCCATGTGGAGCAACCCAAGAAAGCCGCAGCGGAAGCCAAAGCCAAGTGCTTCCGACGTGTCCGGCTCAAAGACGAACGCGGAGTCGTTCATGTTGAGTTTGCTGAGCGCATCCCGCAGCATTTCGTACTCGACCGAGTCGGTCGGGAAGATGCCGGCGAACACCATCGGCTTCACCTCTTTGAAACCCGGCAAGGGGTCCGTCGAAGGATGCACGCCGTCGGTGACCGTATCGCCGATCTTCGTCTCGTGAACGCTCTTGATCGCTGCCGCGAAGAAGCCGACCTCACCTACCCCGAGATCTTTCAAGGCAGTGGGATGGGGCGCAAAAACGCCGAGATCCGTCACGTCGTAATCGCGACCGGTGGACATGAAACGAACGCGCTGGCCCTTCTTCAGCAACCCGTCGATCACGCGCACCATGACGACGGCACCTCGGTACGGGTCGTACCAGCTGTCGAACACGAGGGCGCGCAAGGCAGCGTTCGGATTGCCCTTGGGAGCCGGAACCCGCTCGATGACGGCTTCGAGGATTTTATCGACCCCGATGCCCGTCTTACCGCTTGCGGCGACCGCGCCAGTCGAATCGATACCGATGACTTCCTCGATCTGACGTGCGACCTCTTCAGGCTGGGCACCAGGCAGGTCGATCTTGTTCAGCACCGGAATGATCGAGAGATCATTTTCGATTGCGAGGTAGACGTTCGCGAGCGTCTGCGCCTCGACGCCTTGAGTCGCGTCCACGACGAGGAGCGCCCCTTCGCAAGCCTGTAGGCTTCGCGCAACCTCGTAGTTGAAGTCGACATGCCCCGGCGTGTCGATGAGATTGAGCTGATACTCGACGCCATCCTGGGTGTACGGGAGGCGCACTGTCTGCGCCTTGATCGTGATGCCGCGCTCGCGCTCAATATCCAGATTATCAAGGAATTGAGCGCGTTGCTCCCGCGCAGTGAGTGCGCCGGTCACCTCGAGGATACGATCGGCGAGCGTGCTCTTGCCGTGATCGATGTGCGCGATGATCGCAAAATTTCGTATCAAGTTGGGGTCGTGAGGCATCGTTCCTGGCGTCTTTATCGGAGCGGTTGCGGCATAGTACGAACGTGAAGCGAGCGCTACGCATCGTCACTGGATAGGCGCCAAGCCGTGCGCGCCGTGCGGCGGAGAGGCAGCCCAACCGGTCACCCGGCGCGCCTCGACAACCGACGGCTCCTCGCCAAGAAGCCGGGGCTGCGGCGACGCCTCACCAGGAAGGCTGAGGCCCTCGCAAAGCCGAACGGCGACCCGCTACGAAACGGAACGGCGACTCGCTACTTGGAGGCGCGCGCAGCGGAGACGGGCGTATCCAACGTGCGTTCTTCGAGGGTCAACTGCCCCGGCAGAAGGTGCTCGTAGTGCCGAAGGACAAAGTCGATCCCTTCGCGAATGTAGACCGCGACGGGAACTTTCGTCCGGTCATGCAGCATCTTCAGCCGCTCGGCCTGCGCGGGCGTGATGTAGATCGTTGTGGAGATTTTCTTGCGCGACATCGTCCGCTTTCGTCGTCAGCCTTCGTGCGAAATGGCCACTCGTGACACTAGATGAACGTACGTGTGTTGTCAATGCTCTGCGCAAAGGAAGCCAGGATGGGGAGGTGGCACGCCCCCAACCGCGTCGGAGCGTCGGTCGTAGTTGCTGAAGTGCCAGCGCCTCGACTAACCTTCGTGGTAAGGAGCAGGCATTCGGTCTGGCTCCAGGGCTCGCGGACCTCAGGCGCGGCGCCCCTACTCGACCCCACGTCCTCGCTTTTCGATTGCGTTATGCCTCGTCGATTTTTTCTGCTCGGCCACTGGCTAACCATCGGGCAATGTTGCGCGGGGCTCTTGTTCGTCCAGTGTGGCGGAAGCGAGTCACTCAGCGCCAAAGATCCCCACTCCGCCCCGGGCGTCGAACGACGCGAGGTCGAGATCAAGCACGACGCGTGCGATCTCAGCTCGAAAAGTGCGAAGGTTTTTGATGCCGATGCGGACGGCCATCCGGACGTCGTCACCGTGTTCGACGGCGAAAAGCCCGTTTGCCGAGCCGTGGACTTTAACCTCGACGGCACGATCGACGTGTTCTCGTACTACGACGCCGACGGCAACGTTCGACGTCGGGAATCGGGTTTCGACAGAGACGCCTTGCCGGACGAAATTTCAACGTACGAAAACGGCGTTCTCGTACGCAAAGAGCGCGAGACGAACAACGACGGCAAACTCGATACCTGGGATTTCTATGAAGGCGGTCGCATCGTTCGCGAGGAACGCGCATCGGCGGGTGACGGCTTCATCAACCAGTGGTGGACGTTTCCGAATGCGGCCCATCCCGAATGTGCGATTGTCGTGAGCGATAACAACGCGGACCTGAAGCCCGATCCGGACAGCACGGTGGATTTGTGTGCGTCGGAAGACGGAACCCATGCCCCGGCCGTACCGGCACCCAGCGCCGCACCGGCACCCAGCGCCGCACCGGCACCCAGCGCCGCACCGGCACCCAGCGCCGCACCGGCACCCAGCGCCGCACCGGCAACTTCCAAGGGAGGCCAACCATGAGCCGTTCGTTTGCCCCGAGGTGGCTCGTCGCATTGTTCGTCACGACCACCGCATGTTCCCCAAAAACGAAGCCGGCCGGCGCCGCGAACTCGGCCGAGAACCACGTCGACGGGACGAAGTCTGCCGCTAGCGGAGCTTCCGACGACTCGGCCCTTTGCAGCTTCAAGGGCTTAAAAGACGTCGAGATAAGTGAGACCGCCGGTGCTGGCTCGATTCAGCCGAATGTCCGTCGGGTATGGAAATTCCACGGGCTCGGCGAGGACCGGCGCAAAGTGCTCACCTGCCGGGAGGTGGACACCAACCTCGACGGCCTCAAGGACGTCGTGCGGTTTTACGCCGAGGACGGGCAGAGCAAGGAAGAGCGCGCGGACACGAACTACGACGGAAAAATCGATACCTGGAACATCTTTTCGCGAGGGCGTCTCGCAGAAGTCCGGCTCGACTCGAACTTCGACGGCCAACCCGACGAGTGGAAAATTTACGTCGAAGGAAAGCTCAGCCGCGTCAAAAGGGTGAGTCAGAAGAGGCTCAAAGAAACCTCGGACAACAAGCCCGACGTGTGGGAGATGTACAGGAACGGACGTCTTGAACGCAGTGGCGTCGACCTCGATGGTGACGAGCGCGTGGACCGCTGGGATCGCGACACCGAGTTTACGAAGGAGCTCCTGCAGACCGACCAGAAAAAGCAGGAACAAGTCGACAAGACTCAGCAGGATGAAGCTGAAAAGCGCCGAAAAGTGGCGGAAGAAGCCGCCGCGAAGCTGGCCGCTTCAAACGCGGATGGCGGCGCCAACACCGACAAGCCCCCAACGCCCGTTGGCGACGGTGCAAACAAAAGCGGAGCCGGCGAGACGTCGAACGACGAAGATTCCAAGACGCCGAACACACCGAAGGCAGCAGAACCTCCGAAGGCCACCAAAACTCCGAAGGCCACCAAAACTCCGAAGGCAGCCAAGGCCACCAAGGCCACCCAGCTGCCCGAAGCGGAAAGCACCGAATAGCCGCCCATGACGACCGAACGTCTGCAGAAAATTCTCGCGCAAGCGGGTGTCGCCTCGCGCCGCGCATCGGAAGAGCTGATCACAGCCGGCCGCGTTCGGGTGAACGGCCAGGTCATCAACGAACTCGGTGCCAAGGCAGACCAACGTCGGGATCGCATCGAAGTCGACGGACGACGGCTCGCACGGGAAAAAGCTGTTTACATCGTGCTTCACAAGCCACGCAACGTGGTGAGCACGCTGAGCGATCCGGAGAATCGCCCCACGGTAGCGGACTACGTGAAAGCGATCCCCGCGCGCCTGTACCCAGTCGGACGCCTCGACTACGCCACGAGCGGAGTGCTGTTGCTGACGAATGACGGCGAGTTCACGCAGGCGCTCTTGCACCCGAAAGGCAAAGTGCCCAAGACGTACGTGGTCAAACTCGACCGGCAAATGCAGGAGGATGAGATCATCCGCTGGCGCGAGGGCATCGAGCTCGACGACGGAAAAACGCTGCCCGCCGACGTGCGGCTTATCCGCTACGAAGCCGGTAAGACCTGGCTTGAAATCACTTTGTTCGAAGGGCGCAACAATCAGATCCGCCGCATGGCCGACTCACGCGGCTACATCGTCATGCGGCTTGCGCGCCTCTCGTTCGCGGGCATCGAGGGAACCGATTTGCGCCCCGGACAGTGGCGTGCGCTGACCGTCGATGAGCAGAAGCTCTTGAAGAAGGCGTTCGGTGTCCCGAAGAGCTTGCGCGTCCAGGATGACCTCATCGGGCCCACCAAAAAGCCACCGAAACCGCGCACCGTTCGGCGCGTCGAAGCGTAACCACCCCACGCGGTTGGCTCGGCCCACGACCTCAAACCTTGGGGCGGCGTGAGCTTCGATTCGGACCGCGACCTCAAACGCGTGGGAGCGTGATCTTTGGCTCCGACGGATGCCGCAGATAGAGCAACACCGTGTGGCCGATAACGCCGACGAGCTGCGCGCCAATCGCCTCGACGAGGAATGCCGCAACCTCGTCGCGAGTGACCGGACAATCCTTGCTGTGCTTCACCTTGACGAGCTCGTGGGTCTCGAGCGCAAGGCTGGTTGCGTGAACCACCCCGGCGACGAGGCCGTTCTTACCGATGAGCACGACCGGCTCGAGGTGATGCGCGAGCGAACGCAAGTGGCGGCGCTGCTTCCCGGTCAATGGCGGCTTCGGATTCACGTGCGGTCGATACAGTGCCGTGCTTCAGCGCACAAGCGAGAAGCCCCCCACCCTGTCGGATCGCTCGCAATCCGGCAGTTTTTGCTCATACTTTGCCCGGCATCGAGCATAATCCCGCCATGAAAATCCTTCTCCTCGGCTCGGAGGGGCAGCTCGGCTTTGAGCTGCAGGGAGCCCTCGGCGGCATCGGCGAACTCACCGCCCTCGGACGCGCTCAAGTGGACCTCGCTCAGCCCCATTCCCTCGCCCAGGTGCTCGCAGCCCGAGCGCCCGACCTCGTCATCAACGCGGCCGCTTACACCGATGTGGATGGCGCAGAAGCGCCGGAAAGCCCCGCACACACGATAAACTGTACGGCGGTCGAAGAACTCGGGCGGCTCGCGGGGGCCTTGCGCTTCGGATTGCTGCATATTTCCACCGATTTCGTCTTCGACGGCGAGTCCAACCGGCCGTACCGCGAAGACGATCCCACAGGCCCGGTCAACGCCTACGGCGCCAGCAAACTCGCGGGTGAGTGCGCGCTCAGTGCCCTCGAAGCGCCGGCCATCGTGTTACGAACGGCGTGGGTCTACAGCCTCCGGCGCAAGAGCTTCGTCTCCACAATTCTTCGCCTCGCCAGGGAGCAGAGCGAACTCTCGGTCGTCGACGACCAGCTAGGAAACCCAACCTTTTGTCGCGATTTAGCGAACGCCGTCGCTCGAATCTCGGCGCGCCTGCGCCCGGACCCCTTCGCTGCGGCCACCGAATACCGGGGCCTCTACCACGTCGCCGGCACGGGAATAGCTTCGCGCCACGAGCTCGCGAGCCGCATCATCGAGCGGCACCCACACAGCGCCGGCCTCGCGGTGCGCTCGCTCCTAGCCGTCCCCACCAGCGCCATGCCCCTCCAAGCCCGCCGACCGCTCCGAACGGCCCTTGACTGCTCGAAAGCCCACCGCACCTTCGGCGTTCTTTTGCCCGACTGGCAGGAGGCGCTCGACCGCGCGCTCGCCGACGCCTGAGGGCCCGCTCGCTTTGCGTGTTTTTTGATCGACGCTGAAGGCTGCGCGAGCTTGCACCGGCTCGGCGAAGCATCTACGAATCGGTCCGTGCGATTTGCTTTGTTCCACCCAGCGCTCGCGCTTCTCGTCGGCTGCTCCTCCGCTCGCGTGATGGCGACGCTCGACGACGAGCCGGTCTGTCGTGACTTCGAACTCGGCGCGAATCATGCCCACCTCAAAGGAGCCCTGAAGCATCCCGTCAAAGTGATGGTGCTCGATGGCAAGACCGTCGTTTCAGAGCGCGTGGTGCTCGGAAAACGCAACGAGAAGGACCCAGCGAGCGTGCTGGTCGTCCAGAACAAGAACCAGACGTTCACGATACGGTTTGCCCAGTGCAGCAATGAATTCGCACCGCAGCCGGTAGACGCTGTCGTCGAAAAAGAGTCCAAGCGCGGCGACGGCCACACGAGCTACCAGTGCGGCGATACCAAGGTCTACAAAGAGACCACAGTCGACGTGAAGAAGGGCAAACCCGAGACCCGCCGGGTCCCATGGCATGCGCCACCGGAGAGCCAGTGCCTGACCGGTGACCCGAAGGCAGCTCCAACCGGAACCGTGAGCCCATGAGCGGCCGGTGGAGCCGCGGAATCACCGCACTTCCGACGCGCCGCGACGAATGGGCGACCTGGACCCTGGCTTTCCAATGAATAGAAGCGAATCGTTACGAGACGAGTTTGCACGCCGCTACGCGGTCGGTGCGTACTTCACACTCGAGGAAGCGATAGCGGCCATGGTGCCCTTCGTGACCGCGCTCGCTCAACACCATCAGTCGGGTGTTTCACTATTCGTGCACCCAAGTTCGTTGCGATTCCGTGGGGGCCTCTGCACCCTCGACCTCGAAGCGGCAGCGGACCTTCCCTTACTGACGAGCGATCGCGCGTGCCTGGCGCCCGAAGAACGGGAAAGTCCGAAAGGCGGACCGGTCGCGAGCGTTTTTTCGTGCGGAGCCATCCTCTATGAAATGCTCACGGGCGAGCCCGTCGGTCCGAGCATGCTGCGACCGAGCGAACTGGCGCCGGAGATCCCCGAGTCCTTCGAAATTTTGCTCGGTAAAGCCCTCATCACCGACCCCACTCAGCGCCCGAGTGAATTACGGGCGCTCGCGCAAGCACTCCACCAGTGCGCTCCCATCGGGCCCGCGCCGGGAGCTGTCGATGCGGATGAACTCGAAGAGAGTCTCAACATCGATCTCGAAGTATCGATGTCGCTCTTGCCCGCCGCGACGAACTCCGCGCGGCAATCGATGATCGATATCGGTATTGCGCGCGCCAAAATGGCAGCAATCGAGGCGCGTGCACTCGGCGCGAGCCCCCAAGCTCAGGCTGCCGTGCGTGCCGACGCCGCTCGGAGCTCCGACGGTCCTGTGAAACGTCCCGCGGCGGCTGGGCCGAAAGGGGCCACCGAGCGCCTCGCGGAGCTGAAGGTTCGACTCGAAGGTGATCCGCGCCCGCGTTACGTGGTCATCAAATCGGGGATGGATCACGGACCTTTCACCGCCGTCGAGCTGTTGCACCAAATTGCGACGCGCAGCTTCACCGCGACCCATGACCTCATCGACACCTTCAGCAAAGACGAGCGCCCGATTTCCGAATGGTCGGAATTTGCGCCATTTGCAGAACAGGCTCAGCGAAGCATCGATGTGCAACAGGAGCGCAAACAGCTCGTAGCGGCGGTGAGTGCCGACCGCAGCCGAACCCGCGTCAAGGCGCTCGCCGCGGCCACGCTCGCCGTCATCGGACTGGCTGGCCTCGCCTTTTTGTACTTCCGCTTCGGAAAAAAATTCGGTATCGACGCGGAGCTCAAGGGCAGCCAAGCAGAAAACGTGGACTTTGAGGGCAGCCTTGGCAAGGGCAAAGGCAAAGGGGCCGCGAAGACGGGTGGCGCACGCACCTACGCTGGCAACAAAGCTTCCGGGGAAAACAACGGCACCAGCGACGAAGCTGGCCACGAGAGCGAGAGCGCCGGAGTGGTCCATCCCGTCGTGCCT
>CANMZR010000136.1 GCA_947502375.1 Polyangiaceae bacterium | reverse complement strand
GTCGATCTACGGCATTCGGATCAGCACCTCGCGTTACGCGCTCGTCTCGGCGAAGCACAACGCGTATCAAGCTCGGCTGCTCGGGTTTTTTGAGCGTTTTGGTATTCAGTTGTACGAAGGTGACAGTGCCCGTGTGGGCTTTTTCGATGTTCTTCAATTCGCAGAGGCCCCGCAGATGCGCTTGGCCTGACAACGCAGGGAGGCATTGGCAGGTGCGTTCCTATTTACCGAAACACCCTGCTCGCTGCTCAAGGGAGCTGGGACGTCAGAGCTTTGGACGCAGCGCCTCGGGAATTCGACCGAAGCCCTCGGGGGCATCCGCTGCTGCATAAATGAGCGCGGCATACGCCGCCACGACGTGGTCGAGATTCACCCGATCCACCTTGTCGAGCGTGTCATTCGCGGTGTGATGCAGGTCGAAATAGCGCGTGGCGTCCTGTTGCAAATCGATGACGGGCACGCCCTCGTGCACCAGCGGCGAGAGATCGGCGCCGCCGTGCGCGGGAGCCGAATCGATGCGTATGCCAAGTGGCAAAAGCGCCGCGATGACTTGCGTAAATACGGGTTCGTATGTGGGCGCGCCGAGAAAGCGCGCGGCGTAGATCCGGTCCGCGCCGAGGTCGGCCTCGATGGCGAGCGTGTGTTGCCCGAGCTCTTGTGCGTGCGTCGCGGCGTAGGCCTTGGCACCTGCGAGGCCGTTCTCCTCGTTCGCGAAAAGCACGACCCGAACAGTCCGCCGCGGTCGCGGGACGGTCAGCGAAATTTGCCGCGCAGCTTCGATCGCGATGGAACATCCGGCCCCGTCGTCGAGCGCGCCGGTGCCGAGATCCCACGAGTCGAGGTGGGCGCCGACGAGCACGACTTCCCGAGGACGCTCGCGCCCGATCACCTCGGCGAGCACATTGGCCCCTTCGGAAGCCGGCGCAAGTGCCCTGGCGCCGAGCGAAAGCCGCAACCTTACCGGTGGGCCTTTGGTGACCATCGCCGCCTGCACGAGCCGACTGAGCAGCTCGGCATCCGGGATCGACAGGGCCGCCGCTGGTAGCCGAGGACCGCCCTCTTCGTAACGGACGGCACCCGTGTGCGCCAGCCTGTTCGAGTCGGTGCCGATCGAACGGATAACCACGCCGAGCGCGCCATGACGACCGGCTGCTGCCGCGCCGCGCACGCGCACGCTCACGGCCTTGCGGTAGCCGGAGCCATCTTGAGAGCGCTCCATGACGCGGTTGAAAAATACGAGTTTTCCTTGCAAAGCGTCTGGACCGAGCGCCTCGAGCGCCTCGATGGAGCCCACTTCGACGACCTCACCCTCGACCCCTTCGGGAGCCGTACCTTCACTGCCACCGAGGGCCGTGACGACGAGCTGATGCCGATAAGGCGCGACGAGCTCCGCACGCTCAGCGCCTCGCTCCCAATGCGGCGTCACTACGGACTCCGCGTGGACATTCTCGAATCCGAGATTTTGGAGCAAGTCGAGGGCCCAAGCCACCGCGGCGGCCTCGCCCCGCGAACCCGCCAGTCGCGGACCCACCTTGTCCACGAGCGAGGTGACCCACTCATAAGCCCGCGAGTTCGAAAGCGCGCGGTCACGCAGACTCGCGACCACGGGCGCCACCACCGACGAGGAGCTTGCGGGTTTTTCCAACGCGGCGGCGTGTGGCATCCGCGGCGCGCACGCGCTCACGAAGAAGCCGAGCTGCAGAGCCGACACGCAGCCGAACCACCACCGAGTACCTGACGGTTTGTTTCTTTCCATGGCACGCTTCAACGTCTGATCGCTTTCTCTGGCTCGAAGAAGCTCACTTCATGCACTGATCGTCGGGGGCATTCGCCCAGCAATTTCCCGTCACGAGAGCACTCACCGGGGCGACGCCGTCGAAGCGCACGGCCATCGGCATCGTCACCGGATCGACCGCTTGCACGTTGTCTCGAATATCCAGCTCATCCCAGCTCACGGTGCGCACGACCGCTGGCCAGATGCTCGTTTTTTTGAAAACGCCCGGGCCCACGTTGCGATTACCGACGAACCGAAAGCCAGCCCTGGTGCCGGGGCTCGTGTTGCCGAGATCGACCGTCAACAGCCCGTGGTCGATCGTGTTGTCGACCAGCTCGAGGTGGTCCGCGGCGGAGGTGTTGGTGTTTCCGGAAAGCTGAAAAAACCCAAGATCGCCCGCCGAGCCCGTGTTCTTCGAGATCGAAACGTAGTGCCAGCCTTGAGTCGCCGTCGGCTCGCAGTCGATGAGCAAGCGTTCGACGTTTCGCAGCTCGTTGCGCCGAATGACCAGATGCGTGCCACCGTGAAGAACCAGCCCCTGGCGACCGGCACCTTTCATCGTGCAGTCCTCGATGAGGACGTCCTTCAGCTCACTCCCGGCCGCGGTCTTGGAGGACAGGTAGATGAAATCTCCGAACACCGATTCGATGGAGAGATGGTGGATCCAGAGGTTCTCGGTCGACGCCTCGAGCGGATCGGCGTTCAGCCGTAGGCCCGTCCATTCCTCGAACGCCGGCTGGTAGTTGGCGCTCGGGTTCGGTCCACGCAGGGTGCCATTGGCGAGCTCGACATCGTGCGCGCCTCCGGTGACCAAGATGGGATCTCCCCAGCGTTTTCTGGGGTCGAGGACGGTCGTGCCTTTTTTGTAAGGAACCTTCGTGCGTTGTTCGAGCGTGGCTCCATTCAACTCGAGCCGCGTGTACGAACGGTCAAACGCCGGAACATCGGGCCACATCGCGCCTTCGATCCCGCCCGTGCCGCCGTCGTTCCGAAGCAAAATCGTGTAGTCCACCCAGTAGGTGCCGCCCTTCGCAAAGCGAATCATCGCGGGGGCGAGTGCGCTGGCTGCGGGGAGCGCGGCGAGCCACGCCATGAGCGCCGCTGAAACCTCCGTAGCGCCGGTTGAATCGATGCTCAAAGGCACGTCGTGGACGACCGACGGCTGCAGCGGATTGACGTCCACCTCACCCCAAAGAAGCTCGTGCTCCGGACCCGGAAGAACCGTTCCCCCAGTGCCCGCCACCGTATCCGAGCTGCCGGACGTCGCCTGGCCGGCTTCTCTGCCACCCGAGCCAGCAAGCGAAACCCCGCCGACGCATGCGAGCGACTGTCCCGGCGTGCATTTCGCGTCCGGCGGCGCGACCTCGGAGCCCCCGCACGCAGCTCCGAGCGCAATCGCGACGGCACCGACGACGACTCCCAGCGACCCGAACCCGCGACGCTTGCCGGTCTTCGTCATGTGACCACCTCGTGCCCCACCACACTACATCACCAAACCGTGGCGCGTCTCTGGTTCCTTGGCGTGTCCGCACCCCGCTCCCTCGACGACCGCCAGCGCGTTGCCTGGCTCGTCGACCACCGCGCTCCGCTGCGGCGTTGCGCGCCTCGGGGCCATCCCGACCACCGGCGCGCGCTAGCCCTGCTCGCCGAGGACGGCACGCTCCGCTTCGAGGCGTCGAGAGCGCCTTCGCGGGAGAAGCTGCAGGCGACGCTCCTGTAAACCCACGCGCGCGTGTTGAAGTGGCTCAACACCACTACCCCACTTTGTTGACCGAGGCTGAAGACTGCTGCAGTTTCGCGGACTCGGAGTCCGGGAGAGCGGGATTTTGTAGAATCTCAAATTGCGCCGCGATGATGTTGCGGAAGTTTTCCGAGATGGCGTGCCAGTCGATCACGTCAATGCGGATGGGCAGTTCAGATTCCGCGAAGGCTTCGCGCAACGCGGCCAGCCGCCCGAGAGACAGGCGAGCCGGGCCGAGCAGGACGATGTCGAGGTCGGAGTATGGCTTGGCATTTCTCGTGACGCGGGAGCCGAAGGCGCGAACTTCGCAATCCGGCACCTGCACCGCAAGCAGGCGGCGCACGGCGTCCAACTGTTCTGGCGCGAGATCAATCATTGCGTGCGCGAAGTGATTTCAGGAGCGACTGGGCAGCGGCCACGAAATGTTCAGCGCTATCACTGACCTCCTCTGCCGTATCGTTGTCGTACGTGTGCGAGGTTTCATTGCGTGCTGCGTGAAAGCTCATCCAAAGATCCACATCATCAATCAGGCGATTTTCCGCAGCCTGTCGGAACAACTCGCGGCGGGTCACGCCATCGACGGATTCAGCGCTTATGTTTGTCTCAAGCCAGCGCTTCATCATTTTCCAAGACAGCTCATAGGCGACCTCGAAATTCTGAATGATGCCACTGCGCACGGTCTGCTTAAGCTCAGGTGGAAGAGTCGCCTCGAACGTAGCTGCGGCATGGATGGAACGTTCCAGCGAGGACGTTGCGTTTTCCAGGCTAGTAAGTTCGAGTTTCATGACAATCATTTCGGGTTCAGGTTTTCCAGGTTTGCTTTGAGTTGCTTCTCCAGTTTCGCGGACTCGTCGAACTGGGCGCGGAGTTCGGCGACGCGGCTACCGGTTTTTATTTTCCATCGCTTCGAACGAAGCGAGGCACTAGACCGCCCCCGCCTGCCGCAAGAATGCCTTTGTCGTCTCGTGCTCGGGGGCACCGAAGACCTGCTCCGGGGAGCCGCTCTCCACATCTTTTCCGCCGGCGAAGACGTGAACTCGCGTCGCGACTGTGAGCGCAAAATTCATCGAATGGGTCACCACGAGCATCGTCTGGCCAGCCGTCGCAAGCTCGGCCATCACCTTCAGCACCTCGCCAGCCATCACCGGATCGAGCGCGGACGTCGGCTCATCGAACAGGACCGCGTCGGGCCGCATCATGAGCGCCCGCGCAATGGCAACGCGTTGTTGCTCCCCACCCGATAGCTGCCTCGGTCGCGCATCTTCTTTGGTCGCCATCCCAACTCGCTCGAGCAATGTTTTTGCTCGTGCCCGCGCTGTCTCGACGGACTCATTGTACACCAAAATCGGGGCCTCGATGAGGTTCTCCATCACCGTGAGGTGCGGAAACAAGTTGAACTGTTGAAAGACAAACCCCACCTTTTTTCGCACGCTTTGAAGCAACGCCGCGTCACGTCGGGCGTCGGTGTCCGGCGTGAGCGTGTGAGCACCCATGGTCACCCGGCCCGACTGAAAAGGTTCGAGCCCATTCAAGCAACGGAGAAAGGTGCTCTTGCCACCGCCCGATGGGCCGATGATCGCCTCGACGCTCCCTGGCGCGACGGAAAAGCCAATCCCCTTCAAGACCTCGAGTCGACCAAAACTTTTGAACAGGTTGTCGATGAGCATCATGAGGCGGCCTCCAAACGGCGCTCGAGCCTCTGCGCCAGGAGCGCCATCGGGTAACTCATGAGGAGATAGAGGGCGGCGGTCATCACCATCAGTTCGAGGGTCGCCTGGGTGCTCATCGACAAAATGGAGAAGCGCTTGGTGAGCTCGACGAGCGTGACGACACTGACGACCGAAGTGTCCTTGAAGAGCGCGATGAAGTCGTTGACGATCGGCGGGATGACCATCCGAAAGGCCTGCGGCACGATGATGCGACGAACCGCCTGAGCGCGGGACATTCCCAGAGACAGTGCCGCCTCGAGTTGCCCGGCAGGAATGGCCTGCAGACCGGCCCGGTAGATCTCGGATTCGTACGCCGAGTAATTGATCGCAAGGCCGAGGACCCCCGTCGAGAATGCGGGCATGGAAATGCCGACCTCAGGAAGCACGAAAAACATGAAGTAGAGCTGCAGCATCAGCGGCGTGCCACGAAGGAGTTCCACGTAAGCCGCGAGAGGAAACCGCAGCCAGCGCGGACCGTAAAGCCGACCCACCGCGACGAGCAGCCCGAGCAGCATGGCGAGCGGAAACGAGAGAAACGCAAGGAGGATCGTGAGCCCGGCGGACTGCAGAAGAATGCGGCCACAGGCCCTGAAGACCTGAAGTCCGTGCTTTCGCGCTTCGGTGTGAACGAGGCCCACCGCGGCCCCATCGCTCTTTTCAACGGGTGCGCGGACGGCGCTCTCGAGCCCGTAGAAACGGCCCATCTCCGCTATCGTCCGGAGCTCGGACTGGGCGGCGTCCCAGAGCCTGTACCGGCGCAACACCGCTTCGAGCTCGCCGTTGCGCACCAGGTGAATGAGCGCTTCGTTGAGAGCGTCTCTGAAGACGGTCTCGCCTTTCGCCACGTAGAGCCCGTAATAACCGCGTCCCACGGGCGCATCGACCGGTCTGAGACCAGGAAAACGCGCCGCGTAGAAACTTGCTGTCGGCGTATCTTGCAGCGTCGCTGTGAGCCTTCCGGTCTCCACCTCGCGCAGCGCATCGGTGCCGCCATCGTAGGCGACGAGCTCACAGAACGCGTTGTCTGCACCACAAAACTCAGCCATTTTGGTGCCGGCCGCGGATCCGGTAAGCACGCCGATTTTCGCCTTGGAACCGCCGGGGTTCGACTTCAGAGCGGCCCAGGTCGTGACCGGTCCAGCGGCGCGAACGAGGAGCTGGAGTCCGTAAACGTAATACGGGATCGATGCCTCGAAAGCTTCGCTGCGCTCAGGCGTGAGCTCGTAGCCGTTCAAAACGACATCGCACTTTTGCACCCTGACCAAGTCACCGAGCTTGTCCCATTGGCCTTGAATGAACTGCGGCTCGAGCGACAGGTACGCGGCGAGCTTCGCGGCCAGCTCCACCTCGAAACCGATCACCTGGGATGGATCACTCTCCAGCGGGTAGATGTACGGACCGCCCCCTTCTTGGTCACCGCACCATCGCAGAGCACCGCGAGCGCGGACTTCGGCGAGTTTTTCGGCGCGCGCTTGGCTCGGGATAAAAAGCAAAAGCAAGAACACGCCGAGCGCGCGGAAGGCCGCGAGCGAGCGGCACCGAGTGGCTTCCAGCCCCAGGCGATGAGGGTCGTACACTAAGAACGCCCCCCGCGAACGAAAGCGGCTCTCATTCGGCGCTCGCGTTCAGTTGCCTGCCGCAAGATGATCGACCGTCTTTTCGACGAGGCGCAAGAACGCGCGGATGGACTTGTCGAGGTGCGGGAGCGGCGTGTCCTCGAGGCGCGTGTGCGAGATCCCCGGCGAAGACTGCGCGAACACCATCACCGTCGGCATGATGCCCGCCATCTCGGCGGCGTCGTGAAGCGGTCCGGAAGGCAGCTCCGGTGCGCTTCCCGCGAACTCTTTGACGGACTCGGAACAGAACCGCAGCAGCGTCGCGTCAAATGGGCGTGGCTCAATCGAGAGGAGCGGACTCCACTCGACGCTGCAGCGATTTTTCTTGGCGGCAGCGCGCGCTGCTTTCTCGGCGGCCTTCTGCATCTTGGCGAGCACCTTCGCATCGAGCGCGCGTAAATCCAGCGAAATATCAGTCAATCCGGACACCGCTGTCACGAACCCAGGCTCGACTTTCACCACCCCGCACGTCGCAACAACGCGGGTCTTCGGCGTGCGACCGGAAAACTTGAGCCCCACCTCACGGCACGCAAGCGCGAACTCGGCAGCGGCGAGGAAGGCGTCTTGTCGCAGCGGGATAGGCGTAGCCCCCGCGTGAACCGCCTGCCCTTTGAAGCGCACCATGTGCCGCTCGACGCCCATCGTTCCAAGCACCACCCCGACGGGCTTCTTCAGCGCTTCGAGCACCGGCCCCTGTTCGATGTGCAGCTCCAGGTAAGCGCGTGGTTTGCGCTCGTTCAAGTAGGCATGCGCCTCGTGCATACGGGTGAGCTCCACCCCATTTTCGCGGAGCGCATCGGGCAGCTTCACGCCGTTTCGATCGACCAGATGCTGGAGCTCTTTCACGGCGTCGAGGGTGCCCGCCGAAGCTGCCGACCCGGTGAGACTCCGACCATAGCGTGCCCCCTCTTCGTCCGCCCAGTCGACGAGATGCATGGTGACGGGGGGCGTGCCAGCCGCCTGATGCCGCCGTAAAGCCTCGAGCCCGGCAACCACGCCCAGCACGCCGTCAAGCCAGCCACCGCCGGGGACGGAATCGAGATGGCTGCCAAGCAGAACGCTGTCCGTCGAGGTTCCCGCGAGCGTCACCCAAGCGTTGCCAGCGGGATCGACCTCGACCGCAAGACCGAGCTCGCTCTTCACTTTCTCGGTGAACCAGGCACGCGCCTCGCGCCACACGGGCCCCCAGGCAACACGTTGAGCGCCGCGCTCGGTCGACGTTCGCTTCGCGAGCTCACGAAGACCGGTGATGACGCGTTTGGAGTTTGGAGCGGCGAGCTTTTTATGGGCTTTCGGCATCGTCTTTTCTCGGGCTTCGGAGGCACCTCAGGCTAACTGAAAGCCAGCGACGCTTTCGCTGTCATTTTTATCGATCAAAACGGCGGCGCGCACAAGGCGCTTCAGGGTCGAAACCAGTGCCAAAGGACGCACTTCGTTCGCCAGCGCCTCGACGCCGATGCGGTCTCTGTTCAGGCGCGTTGCACCGATCTCACGGTCGAGATCGACCAAGAGTTCGATGAGCGCGGGCTCGAACAGTCGGGCGACATCGGCGCGGGCTTCGACGGCTGCCTCGACGCGAAAGCGCCGGTCGAACTCGGCGCTCCCGAGGACGAAATCCGCAGTGCCGAGCTGCGTCGGGAGGGTGTCGAGCAAGCGCTGGCGCCGGACGTCGAGCACCGTCGCGAGCGGCCGCATGAGACGGACTTCCCAGGCGAGACAGTGGCTGTGCCAACCCACGCGCTGAGAGCGAACCGTAAAAGCACAGCCTGCGAGCTCGCCCTCGAGCCCAAGCGGCGTGGTTGCGAACTCAAAACCGTGCTCGTTCGCAAAGTGCGCGAGTGCCTCGGCATGCCCGGATAAGCGAACCGAAGGTCGCAGCGCACGAGCGGAAACCTCCATGGTCGCGCTCAAACGAACGAGTGCGTGAAGCGCCGCAGACAGCCCGACCGGATCTTCGAAGAATGTTTCTGGCCACTCGATGCGCGGCCCCGCGTCCGACACCGCGACGACAAGTCCGGTGGCGTGAAGAGCCGCCAATTGCTCGCGCACCGCCGGCTCGAGAAGCTCCCGCGCACGGCCGGGCTCGTCCCCACCGAGCGTAAATTCCGCCTCGAACGGGTCCTCCTCTTCGACCACCCCCGCAAACGGACGCAGCACCACCCGCAGACCCAAATCAAGGCGGCGCACGAACGGAGCCTGAAACCCCACGAATGGCACCGGCCGGCCGCGCCCTTCGGAAAGGTCACATGTCACCGTTCGTCCAGCGACCACGCCGCGGCCGCGGTCGCCTTCAAAGCTCAACGCCAGCCCCTTTAGGCAAGCCTCGTACCGGGCGTGCTCCACAGCGGTCCCAATGTCCGACGCCGATGCCATGGTGTCTTAGCTACCGCGGTTCAGCGCTCAATGCGAGACGCGCGACGAAACTCCCATAAAACGCTAGTCGAACGGGGCCTCGTGCCTTTTTTTCGAGGGCACTCGAGCCGCCTTTTGCGGAGCCCCTACCAGGTGCCGGAATTCGGCATCGACAACCACGGCTCCGCGAGCTCGAGCGGCGCGCCCGCTTGCAGCAACTCGATCGACACGGCGTCCGGTGAACGCACGAAGGCCATCCGTCCGTCCCTGGGCGGTCGAAGAATCGTCACGCCGTGGTCGATGAGCCGCTGGCAGGATGCGTAGACATCCGGCACCGCGTAGGCGAGATGACCGAAATTGCGGCCAGCCTCGTAGCGCTCCGGGTCCCAGTTGTGGGTGAGCTCGACCTGGGCGGATTCGTCGCCGGGCGCATGGAGAAACACGAGTGTAAAGCGACCTTGCGGCACGTCTCGCCGTGATTGCACCGAGAGCCCAAGTGCATCGCAATAAAACCGCAGAGAGGCAGCGAGGTCCGTCACGCGCACCATCGTGTGGAGGTACTTCATCGGCCAACAGCGTAGCGCCAAACGGCCAGGGGACGAGGATGAAGGTCGCCAGCGTCAGCACCCAGCGCCCCCGACTTCAGCGAAGACGTTGCGTGCCTCGACCTCGAGGTGGGCTTTGAGAGCAGCGCATCGCGGGCCGTCATGACAGCCGCAGGCCGTGCCGCCAGCACAGCCGCTAGCGTCGTTCAGTGCCGCTTTTTGTCGCGTTTCTTGAGCGACAAGAGCAACGTAAACTCTGCCACCGGCTCGTTTCCGCTCTTCGATGGAACCGTCGCGACGACCTTCACCGGCAGGCTCTGCCGCACGCCGGTTTCGATGGCCTTTTTGACCAGCTCTTGCACGGCCTTGCCCTCGTCGCAGCTGAAGTGAACGTCACCTTCGGCCCGCTTCAAGAATTTGGCATGGAACTCCCCGAAGATGAGCGAGACATCCTCACCGGAGCCCTCGATGAGCTTCATCGCGATGACGCCGCCCGCGCAGTCCGCGCCGATCGCCAGGACGCCGAAGTACATGGAGCGAAGATGGTTCCGCGTCATCCGGTTCAGCGGGATCATGACCTCGGCGCGCTCGTTCGAGAGCTCGAGCACCTTGGGGCTCGCGAGAAACAGCATCGGGATCTTCACGAACCCAAAGAGCCGCAAGAGCGCCGTCTCCTGCAAGTCTTTCGGAAGCAGCTTGAGCAAGGTGCGAGGATCGAGCTTCGCCATGGGCGTCTGCGTAGCGCAACTTGGCCGAGAAAGCCTCGTGAAACGGCGTTTCCGGTGAGTAGAGGAACCAGGAGGCAGCGGCGTCGCGGGGAGCGGCTGGCGTTACGTTACCCTGGGCGCTCGGTACGCCAACAAGCGGAGCGCATTCAAGACGACCAGCAAGGTCGACCCCTCGTGCAAGGCCACCGCCGGTCCAATCCCCACCACCCCCAGCAGCGTCGCGGGGACGAGGACCGCCACCATGCCAAGACTCGCGTACACGTTTTGCCGAAGGATGGAGCGGGTGGCTCGACTCAAGCCGATAGCAAACGGCAAGGCGCGCAGATCATCACCCAAGAGCGCGATACCGGCCGTCTCGAGCGCGAGCGCCGAACCCGACGAGCCCATCGCGACGCCCACGGTCGCAGCCGCCATCGCGGGCGCATCGTTCACCCCGTCACCCACCATCGCAACGCCACCGCTCGATTCCGCAAGCTCGCGCGTCGCGGCCAGCTTTTGCTCAGGCAGCAACGCTCCGCGAGCGTCACGAATGCCCACTGCGAGCGCCACCGCATCCGCGGCCCGCTGATGGTCCCCCGTGAGCATCACGGTATGCTGGATGCCCAGACGATGGAGCTCGTCCATAACCCGACGGGCGCCCTCTCGGGGCGTGTCCATGAGTCCGATAATTCCAATAAATCGCTGATTTTCTTGCACAAGCATGACGGTTCGCCCGTTCGCTTGCAGGACCTCTAGCGCTCGTGCGACCGCCGCGGGAAGCACGCCTTGCCCGCTGAACATGGCCGGCTTACCGATGAGCACCTCGG
>CANMZR010000135.1 GCA_947502375.1 Polyangiaceae bacterium | reverse complement strand
AGCCCCTCTTTGCTCGCGTTTGTCGCCGCGCTGCGGGCCCTTGTGATGAATCCTCCGCCGGTGCTCGAGCCGTTGCTCGGCGCACGAAGCGCAGCCGGCGCGTTGGTGTTTTCAAGTCTCGACGTGCGGGAGTTGGTTCGTGTCGAAGCCCATGAAGACCCAGCGATTTTGCTCACGGTCACGCTGGCGGCGGACGGTCCCTTCTCGCTCGAGGAACTCCGCGCTGCGGCGAGCGCGCTAAGGTTGCGGTTTCCCGCTTTGGTCGGTGTGGCGGTGGAACTGCGCTCGACGTTGCGGACGGGGGCGTCGGCCGATGAGTTCTTCGTCTTGTCCGGCGAGAGCGCGGTCGAAGACCGGTTGGACGATACCAGCGCCGACTTCACGTACCAGTTCGTGTCGCATCGCTCCTTCTTGCGGGTGCATCGCGGTCAAGCCGAGCGGCTTCAGCGTGTGGTGGGGGACATCGTGGCCGAGACCCTTAGAAACTCGGCCTTTGTGGCTGAACACACGACGCTCGAACCTGCCGCTCGGGTGCTCGATCTCTATGGCGGAACCGGGGCCCTTTCGCTGGTGCTCGCGGCTCGCGGTCACGCAACGGTGCTGGTCGAGTCGCAGCCCGAGGCTGCCGCACTCGCAGGCCGCGCAGCGCGGATCCAAGGCCTGCCGGTCGAGGTCATTCAGGGCGAAGTATCGGCGGTGACGAAGGCTCTCGCAGCGGCCGGCTCGACGTTCGCTGTCGTCATCGCGAACCCTCCGCGCCGCGGTCTGTCACCGGCCGCCCGTGAAGCGATAGCGTCCCTCCGCTCGCCGCGAATGATCTATGTCGCATGCGAGCTCGACAACCTGAGTCGCGACCTCGAGCACTTCGCGCGCCTTGGCTATCGACCGCGCGCCCTGCACCCGCTCGACATGCTGCCGTTGACCGAGGAAGTGGAGATCGTGGCGGTGCTCGAGCCGTGCCAGCCCGCGAGCCCGGCTGTGCTCTTCGACGGGCTGGGCTTGGTCGCGCTCGCCAAGCCTGCCCACGAGCCGATAACACCGCAGCCAGAGTACCCATCGAGTCTGCTCGGGCGGGCAGCAGCGGCTCTCGACGTGGGGGCCTGGGCACCGGTCGTCAGCCTGGATGCTGGCGTCAGCGGCGTTTGTTTGTTTGCCCGGGACGCAGCCTCGGCCGAGCGCTGGCGTGCGTCCTTTGAGCGCACGGGTCGCCTCGTTTACCTGGCCGCCGTGCGCGGCGTCACGCCACTAAAAGGCACGATCGTTCGTGATTTGATTGGAGAGCACGCCGCCATTCAGGCGCGGACTCGCTATCGGCGCCTCGCCATTGCCGGCGGTCATTCGGTCTTGCGCCTGGTTCCTGAGCGTCCCGTTTTGCACCAGGTTCGACGCCACCTCGCCCTCGTGGGTCATCCCGTCCTCGGGGACATGCGCTATGGCCACACCGCGACCAATCGTTATTTCGAAGAAAAAAACGGTCTTGATCGAAGCTTTCTTCATCTCGTGCGGGTTGAGGTGGACCACCCTGACACCGGCCAGCGGCTCTCCGTGGAAGCTCCGTTGCCGGCGGAGCTTCGGGCGACGCTGGCGCGGGCGTCGGACGACACGGTGCTGGAATTCCTCGATCAAAAGAGCGCACTCGGCATTCTTGGTGGTCGCTTGGAGACTGGGGCTGAAGCTCCCAAGAGCGAGCGCGGTCCGGCGAGTGAGCGCGACTCAGGCCCAGAGAGCGCGAGGGCCGACGGGCTCCTGCCGAGCTCGTCACGCGGCAGGAGTCCGCTCGAATTCGACGAGGCTCCAAGAACCATTCGCGGGGAGCTCTTCGGAGCGCCCGAGGTCGATGATTCCTGAGCGTTCTCGCCCGGTCGCTCGACAAGCCTTCGATGGCGCCGAGCGGAGGCCGCGGCAGGCGCGCGCGTTTTGGCTCGGGCGACGTCGCTACGAGCCTGTTCACGAACTACAGAAAACGCTCCACGAAGCCCGCGGCGATGGTCGTGTCGGTGACGTGGTCCTCCTCGTCGAACACGAGCCGGTGATCACGCTCGGGCGCGGCGCCGACGCGCAGAACGTCTTGATGGCCGCGGATATGCTCCGTGAGCGCGGGGTCGATTTGGTCCAAACCGGGCGTGGCGGGGACGTCACGTATCACGGTCCCGGGCAACTCGTCGGGTACCCCATCTTCGACTTGCGGCCGGACCGCTGCGACGTTCGCCGCTACGTGCGTCAGCTCGCAGAAACAATGATTCTGCTCGCCCGCGAACACGGCGTGGAGGCCGGCGTCGTTGACGGGATGATCGGGATATGGGCGGACGCTCTCGAACCGAACGCGTGGGCTGGGGAGGCTTGGTCACGGCGCATCGAGAAGCTGGGTGCGATCGGCGTGCGGCTATCACGCTGGGTGACGATGCACGGCTTCGCGTTGAATGTCACAACGTCGCTCGATGCGTTCGCGATGATCGTTCCGTGCGGGATCCGCGAGCATGGAGTCACGTCGATTTTCGCTCTGACCGGCCGTAAGCCGCTGGTCTCGGAGGTCGCTCTCGGTGCGGCGTCGCTTCTCGGACGGGCACTCGATTACGAGGTGCAAGAGGTCGATGACGTCTCGGGGTGTTCGCTCGACGAGTTGAAGGCTCGGCTTCTGGCCGGGTGAACCGGACCAAGAGCGCATTCCCGTTGGGGGCTTCACTGTGCTATTTCGTTAGCGATGCGTTGCGCGGCGGCATTCGTACTCGCGGCTGTGGTGCTCCCGTCCGGGGTTGCGCACGCGGGTGAGTTTGACTCGTCCGGAGCCTTCTCGTTTTCAGTTGAGGCCGCGCTGACCTTCGACTTCGAGGACGCTGAGCTGCCTCCGTTAGCCGATCCGAGTGCGCAATCGCCGCTCCAAAAACTCGTCACGGACGCGCTTTCCGGGAGCGGGGTCATCGAGCTCTTACCCTACGAGAACGTGACGTTCAGCGTCGCTATTCCAGCAGGGTTGGCGACCTACCGCGCGAGCGTCTGGATCCGTGGTGGCGAGGCCACAGCTTCGGTCTCGACCACTTACGACGGCACGCGGCGTGACGAAGTGGCGGCGCTCTTTCCAACCGGGCGCATGACGAGCGATGGGTGGGTCGAGCTTGCCAACGAGCGCATCGTCATCGATGGCAAGCGTGGCCCCATTCACGTCGGGGTGTTCGCACCGGACGGCTGCGAGGCGGACGCATTTGAACTCGTTGTCGATGGGACGGCGGTGACGGAGCCGGGTCGACCGTGCGACAGCCTGTCCCAGCCGGGCGCGTGCGATGCCGAGGAAATTTGCACGTGGGGTGCGTGCCGTCGGGTGCGCGGCTGGGTTCCTCCGATCCCCGCTGAGCGCGCGCTCGTGACGGAATACCTCGGAAATCGCCTTCGATTCTTGTTCGGTCCTTACTCGAATCGCAGCGCGGATTTGCCCGCGGCTGAAGTCGCCATCGAGGCCATGCGGCACGCCCAGAATCCGTGGGCCTACTGGAACGCGTTCTTGCTCGGACTACGACGACTCCACGATGGCCATACGAGTTCGGGCTGGTCGCCTGCGGACTACATTGTACGGAATCCGAAACCGCTCGATGTGTGCTTCATCGAAGGAGACGGGGATGCGTCGCATACTCAAGCGCCGAGCAACCCGGACTATCGGGATGTGCTCGTCTCGCACGCGGGCGCTTTACGGAACCTCGGCTTGAGGTCAGGCGACCGTCTCGTGCGGGTCGATGGTCGCCACCCGATCGCTTGGGCTCGCTCGCTTATCGAGGTGAGCTGGTCGCTCTCCTCCGCGTCAAATCATTCGACGTTTGCCGAGCAAGCGGCGGCGCTGCGCGGTCTTATTTCACGTTACGCGAAGACGCTCGACGTCGTCCGCTGTGACGCGAATGGTTGCGGTGACGTCGAGTCGATCGACCTAGCGAAGGTGCCGGCGCTCGCGTCGGAGGAACCGTTTGACAGCCAGCTCTGCGACAGCCGCATAGGACGCCATGTTCCCGGGGCGCCCGCGAATCATCAGGGCGAGGACGGTGTGTTCGCCGGCTTTCTGAACGAGGTTCCGACGCAGGAACGCTTCTTCGGCATCGAGTGGGACTCGCTCTACACGACCACCGGGCAAGACGGGATCGGTGCCGCCCTCACCAAGGCCGTTGCTCGGATCCAAACCGAGGGCGCCGCTGGCGTCGTCTTCGACCATCGACGTGGCACGGGTGGTACGCTCGCCGGTCCGCAGATCATCTGGAATTACGCCGTAAAGCGGCATCCGCTCACGTTTTTTCAGACCCGCGAACGGGCCGAGGACGAGCAACCGAGTCTCGCCGAGGGCATGGCGCTTTTTTCGAAGGCGCTAACGACGTTCGACGTCGATGAAGCCGGCACGAACGGCGCGGCTCCCGTACCCACGGCGTTGCTCATCACGGATGATGTTTCGGCGAGTGACTGGTTGCCGCTCGGGTTGAAAGGGCAGCCAAACATGCGCATTTTCGGGCCGTATCAAACGAGCGGCGCGTTCTCCACCAGGCTCTCGCTCGGGTATTGGCTCGGCCTCAACTACACGCTTGCCTCGGGCGATAGCTTCGTCGCCGATGGGCACAGCCTAAACGGTTTTGGCGTCGAGCCGGACGTCGTGGTCCTGCCACGGCAGTCGGACCTCATGCTTGGCAAAGACACGGTGTATGAGGCCGCTCTCGCGTGGCTCCGATCTCAAGGACCCTCCTCACCATGAGTTCACTCGGCTGGCTCCGTGCGGTGCTGACCGGTGGCCTTCTGGCCGCTTTGGTGGCGAGTGCCTGCGCGACCGAGGTCGTTTCAAAAGCTCCGGTGGGAGTGGGCGGTAGCGCGGGCGGTTCTCATGCAGGCGGTGGTGGCAGCGGCGGCGCCACGGTGGTGCGCCGAACCGTGCTCACGCGCAATCCGTTCGGCAACGTCGGGGTGACGGACAACTTGTTGTGGGACGGGGACTTCGAGTGGCTCTCATCGTTCTCGGACCAGTACGGGTGGCTCACCGGTCAGAATGATCACGCAATCGGCTATGATTTGCCAAAGCCATTGCTCGGTGCTGCTTGCAAGAGCGGTGTGAAGTGCATCGAATTGAAGAAGGACTGGATCGCCGTCGGACTCGGCGTCGCTTCGGTCGGGCATCCGCTTGAGGCGAGTCTTTCTGTGTGGACCGAGGAGGACTGCGGAAACGTGGAGGTCGTGCTCGTGGGTTACGACAACACGGAGCCCGACGTCGCCCTTACGTCGGAGGGGCGCGTCGATGGTTGGTGCCGCTATCACGCGGTGGCAGCCGAGCGAAAGCGTGCGGCCGCGCTCTACATTCACAATGGCACCGCCACTTCGATCCGCGTGGACGATGCCGTCGTCCGGCGGGCGGAGACAGCGGCCGGCCAGCAGGTCGCGCCCCGCTCTCTGCGCGATTTCTCTGCGCTAAAACGGGAACTCAAGCGTCGCACCAAGCCCAATCCGCGACCGCGTCCTGCCAACGAGCAAGCCTGGCTTCGTGAACTCGCTCGCCGGGGGAAACAGTGAGGCGCACTCGCGTTTCGCTGGCCTTTTGCGCGCTCACGCTGGGCCTCGCAGCCCCGGCGCAAGCGTACGAATTCGACGCAAATGGCATCTACCATTCGAGCCAAAACGCGACTGTTTTCCTCGATTTTTCTGGCAATTTCGACGTCGTCTCGGATTATTTCAATCCCCCCGATGACGCGTTGTCGTGCCAGCCCGGATCGCAGCTCAAGCCCGCAACCGATGCGCTCTCGGGGGGTGTTCTCTTGCAGGTGGCCGTGCCGGGTTTCGGTTGTGCCGATCGCTTCATCATCCGCGGACTCCCACCGAAGAAAGCCTCGTACCGCGCTACTTTGTGGATGCGTCACGGCGGCATCGATGCGCAGTTGACGGCAACGTATTGGCCCGTGACCGGCAGGCCGACGAGTTACGCCAAGCTCTCGGCCACCGGGCGCATGACGAGCGATGGGTGGGTCGAGCTCGCGTCGAATGACTTTCCAATCGACGGCGAAAACCTCTCAAAACTTTATTTGAAGCTCGCCGACTTCGATGCCGTCGGGACGCAGGTGGATGCGTTCGAGCTGATTGAGTCGGGCGTCTACCAAGAAGCGAAGGCGTGTCAGGGCACGGCTGAGCCGAGCTGCGGTGCCGATTCCGTGTGCCGCTACGGGCGCTGCGAGCTTGGTGGTTTGCACGTTCCTCCACTCCCCGACGCGGCGGTGCGCGGGGAGGTCATCGAGCGGATGCGGGGGCTCCTCACCATTTTCTTCGGGGGACGAAAGACCCGTCTCGCGGATTTGCCGCGCGCCCTCGAGCGCATCGACACGCTGGCGAAGGCGTCGTCGGCCTGGGCGTTCTGGAACGGCTTTGCGACCGCCATCCGGGAACTTCACGATTGGCATACGCATGCGAACGGCGACATCCAGGTTTCCGGAAATGCTCGGCGTCTCAACGCCTGTTTCATCGCGGGTATTGGTGACGTCTCGTCCACGAACTGGCCGCGCCACCCGGTCTACGATGACGTTCTGGTCTCCCACACTGGAGCGAGCAAGGTCGGATTGCATGCGGGTGACCGGCTTCTGGCCGTCGATGGCATGCACCCGATCGAGTGGGCGCTTAGCTTGAAGGGCATCAACTGGGGTGACTGGCAGGCCTGCGACGACCGCGTGTTCGCAGAGCCGCTCGAAAATCTTGCTCAGCTCATTCCCGAGTATGCCGAGACGATCACCTTCCTGGCCTGCAGTGCCGAGCCGCAGAGTTGCGAGTCGCAGCCGAAGACCGTCCTGGTGGCCACCATCGATGACAATCCAGCGGGCTACGTCGCGTGCGACAACCGTCCTATTTATTATTTGACGGAAAACAATCCCGGGTCGGAGCACGACGTCGGTGCGAATTTTTACGAGGGCAGGGTTGCCGGGACGAGCGGCGACGAGCACATTCGGGCGCTCATCTGGGACACGCTCTACGGTGCGGGAGATCCGAGTAGCTACGTCAATTCAAGCCTGAAATCGCTGTACGCTGGGTTCAAACAGAACGCTCGCGGCGTCTTGCTCGACCATCGCGCGGGCAACGGCGGAACGCTCGATGGTGCCGAGACAGCCACGACGTTGATGGCTCCGCCTTCCATCCCCTTGGTGTTCCTTTCGCCCATCCCTTCGGCGAGCTTCGACGGTCCGCCCGACGCGACCGCGGGACTCGCGCTTTTTAAGGCCGCCCAATCATCGAGCCCGTACCGCGTGGGCTCGGTCTATTACGACCCGTTGCTGCCGGTCGCGCTTTTGCTGCATCGCGACGGCTCGGCGAGCGACTTTTTTCCGTTTGGTCTGAAGGGAGCGCCGAAGACGCGCATCTTTGGAGCTGGTCCCACCGCGGGGGCTTTTTCAACATTTTATTCGCTTACTCCGCCTGGCCCGTTCTCGTTTCAGTTCGCCAGCGGAGACAGCGTGAGCTCGGCTGGCTCGGCGCTGATCGGGCATGGAGTCGAGCCAGACGAGATCGTCTTGCAGCGTCAGTCGGACTTGCTAGCGGGCAAGGATACGATGGTCGAGCGCGCGGTTGCGTGGCTGCGCTCGGAGTTAAAGCCATGAGGTTTTTTGCGCTCGTTGTGGTGTCCTCCTCGCTCTTTGGCCTCGCTTGCCAGGCCGTTGAGATCGTCGATCCAGCACCGAGGTCTGAGGGCTCCTCGAGTTCGAATGCGACGGTCAGCTCGGGGGCAGGCGCAGGCGGAGGCGCTGCGGGTGCCGTGGTGCGCACGGTTTCGGTGCGAAGCCCGTGGGGCGGGCCCGCTCGCAATTTGCTGGTGGATGGGGACTTTGAGCTTTCCATCTCCGCCGACGGCCACTCGGCCGCGAACGCCTGGTACGCGTTCGACAGCGTGAAGAACACCGAACGCTACCTTCGCGCCGAGACGGGTGGGCTCTGCCATACGGGACTCCGTTGCGTGGTCCTCGCCTCCAACATGGTCTTGTTCGGTCGCGGGACCGGCGCGCCGGAAGGTGGCGGTTTGGACGCTTCGGTCTGGGCAAGAGTTCCGACCGGTAAGGCGTGCGACGTCGTCTTGCCAATACTCCTCACGTGCGAAGCCGGAGACTCGCCGCTCGCGCTGAACCCAGTTTCGCCTGGCCCCGATGAGACAGGTTGGTGCTCCTACGCCGCGAGCCTCGCGAAGGCGCCCGTGGCTAGGTGCCTCTACATCGAGTCCAAGCTCGTGGGAGGCGAGAGCGCGTGGGTTGACTCTGCGGTGTTGCTCGCACGGGTTCAGCCGCTGATGGACGTGATTGCCGCGGTGCCTTATCTTGAGCCCGCCCAGCGGGCCAGGCAGGTCGTTCGCCGCGTTCGCGACCTCACGCCGCTCGGTGGCCGTACTCGGTTGCCGCGGCCGCCTTTGCCCTGAGGCTGCGGTGGATTTGTTTTCGGGCGCGGGCGTGCTCGTGCGACAAACGGACGCGATGAACCTCAACGGGCGGTCGAACATTTTTTGCGCTGGACTCGCACTCGCTGTGCTCGGTCCGCTCGCCTGCAAGTCCACGCTGGCCGTGTTTCCCGATGCTCAGAGCCTCGTTTCGGCTCAGCACGGATGGTGTGCCGAGCTTGCGAGATTTGAGGCGCCCCAGGACCAAGCGTGGGGTCAGCTTGCCGCATGCCGTAAGGGCACCCCGACCGGCTCGGCTCCGTTCGTCGTGCAACTGACCGCGTGTTATCGACAGCACCACGAAAGCGAGGGCGAGAACGCGCTCGACATGGGCGCCCTGGTGGCTCGCTGTTCCGAGACCGTACTTGCCGCTGCCGAACCGGCGGGGTTCAAGGGCTCGGAACCCGTTCGCACACGTTGCGCGCGGATGAAGCGCTGCTCCCAGGTCCCTGAGGAGGCCTGCCTTCAGGCGCTCGAAAATCTTGACCCTATGCAAAAGGTTTCGCTGACGAGCGCGTACAGCTTGGCGGCCCAGCACGCCATCGCCCAGTGTCTCGAAGCCTCGGCGTGCGCGCCCGATGAGGATGCCGCGCAGCGCGCCTGTTACGATGCGCCCCAAAAAGAGCGCGTTTGGTTCCCGTCCAACTGAACGAGTTTCTTCGAATCGTGAAAAGGCGCCGCTGCTTCTCAGCCGGCCTCGATTCGCACTTGCTCCGCGCCCCCGGGAACTCCAGTATCCCGCGCATGACGTCGCCTCAAAGCAAGGTTTCGTTTCTCTTCGCTCTCTTCGCACTCTTCGTGTGCTGGGTGCCCTCACCGGCCTTGGCTCGCGGCGCGAAGGCGGAAAAGACCACCGTCGAGGAAGATCCGAGCGCCCACAGCTGGAAGCTCAAGCTCATCCTCGACTTTGGCTCGGCGCCCGACAGGGACATTGTCCCGATGGTCTTTAGCTTCAAGCAGACGGCCACCTACGAACGCGCGTTGACCGACGAGTCGAAGGACAAGGCCGTGACGCGCACCGTCCCGATGGCCAACCAGGTGCCGAACAATTCGGAGCAGGAGGTAGGCTTCAGTGATTCGGAAACCGGGAAGCGCTTTGCCGTCACGAAGTTCCCGATCACGCTTCGTCGGAAAGACGACTTCGAAGCGGGCGAGTACGAGCTCACTATCAAGGCCGTCGGTGGAGCGACGCTCGGGACCGTTCGTTTGCAGCTGAAGGGCGACAACAAAGCGATTGACCGCCGCAGCTTGAATTTCGGAGAGAGCGTCAGTGCGCCCAAGAAAAAGTCCGATGCCGCGTCCAAGGAAGCGTCGGCCTCGGCGCATGGCGCGGCGGAAGATCAAGGCCCGGACCTATCCAACATTCCTGACGTCCCGAAGGCGCTCGGTGAGCCCTCGACGAGCGACCAGGCTCCGGCCCCAGTAGCTCCAAAACAAGGGGGCTGCGGTTGCGAAGTCGCCGGCGTGGGGCCGCTTTCTGCGGGCGTGCTGCCGTTCGCGGTGGCTTTCGCGCTCGCGCTCGGCGCCCGTCGTCGGCGAAGTTGAAACACGTTCTATTCAGGTGCTCGACCTCTTTGCCGCCTTCACGGCCGACTACCCTGCCTCGAGCACGCGCATGCTAGCCGCGACCGGGGCGTCATGTTAGCCGCCATGTGTCATGGATCTTCTGAGTTTTACCGACTTCGCGCGTGAGGCCAAGGTCGAGCACGAGCTCGCCGCCGTCGACGTGTCCGGACAGATCTCGCTCTGCAAGGTCGTCGACGCGGTTGACTTCTTTCGCCCCTCGGTGATCGAGCACCTCCGCTGTGTGGGGCAGGAGCCGCGCCTCCACAACAAGCAGTGGGAGTACGCCCAGCAGCTCGAGGCGAAGAAGCGCTATTTCCGGCCGGGCGGGCGCATCGCCGGGCTCGGATGCGGGTGCGAGACCACCATCCCGATGATGGCCGAGGGCGCCGAAGAGTTCGTCGTCACCGATCTGTATGGCGCGAAGGGCGCATGGGGAGACGCTTCCCGCCGGCCCGACGACCTGTGGCCGCACGTCCAGAACCTCAAGGTCGTCTCGATGGACATGCGCTCTATCGCGCTCGAGGAGGCGTCGTTCGATTTCGTGAGCTCGCTTTGCGCTATCGAGCACGTGGGCTTTGCCGACGCCGTCATCGCCGTCGCGCGGCAGGCGGGCAGGCTTCTCCGTCCGAACGGCGTGCTCTTCCTGACGACCGAGTTCACCTTCGACGACCGTGCGTTCTACGCGCCGGGCCACCCGTCGGGCACGCTGTACTTGAGCCATCGCGAGCTCCGCCGCCTGTTCACTGAGACCGGCCTCCACCTGGTCGAGCCGCTCGATCTCCGAGTCTCGACGCACCCGCTCAACATGCCGGTGTGGGATCAGGTCAACAACAAGCTGTTTCCCAACCTTCCCCACGTGCTCTACCGCAACCAGCCGCTCCCCTTCTGGGGCACGTACGCGGGCACAGTGAGCCTCGTCCTCTCCCGCGAGGACCACGGCAACGATCGAATCCTGCAGGATCCGGATCAGATGGAACGCTTGAAGCCGCTCTTCGAGATGGGGCGCAAGCTGAGCCGCCGACTGACGCTGCCAACGCGCTGGTGGTGAGGCCTCTGTTGCTCCGGTCCGTCGTCGTCGTGAACTGAAACTCGAAGGACGATCTCGAAGCGTTCCGCGGTGTCGCTCGAGGCCCAGACGAACGCCCATCTCGAGGTCGTCGTCGTCGTCAACAACGGCTCGGCCGACGGCTCCGTCGAGAGGAAGCGGCTGCGGTTTCCGCGCTTCACGCCGATCGAGGCGGGAGAGAACCTCGGCTTCGCGGAGGGATGCAATCGTGACACGAGCCTCGGGCTCACATCGGTGTCGTCGCCAAAGGCCCGGCTGCGATCCGCGCCAGATATGGCGTACGTGGCACGAATCATTGGAGGTCG
>CANMZR010000134.1 GCA_947502375.1 Polyangiaceae bacterium | reverse complement strand
CATGGGTGTATTTTACGTGTGACGCGTGCAGCCGGTCAAAGTAAGAGTCGCCGGTGGCGTTTGGAGTACCCGTCAGCGATTTGGGGCGCGTTGCGGCGCGCGTCGTTTCGGACGGCGTGGCGCCTGCGGCTGTCGTTGGGGCGGCGTATCGTCAAGGGCATTGGCGGTTGGGCCTCGGGGCCGCCGGGACGCTCTGGCCGCTCGCCCTCGGAGCAGGTGCGCCGCCAACCACCATCCATACTGTTTTTGACCTGGCTTCGCTGACGAAACCTCTCACGGCACTCACCTTGGCGCGCCTCGAAAGTCGCGGGATCCTCGCTCGTGAGGAGTCGCTCGGCGCCGTTCTCGGTCAGGCAATTCCAGAGATCATGGGCAGCGCGAGCGCCGAGGTGCCGCTCGACCTGCTGTTGGCGCACCGGGCCGGTCTGGTGGCTCACAATCCGTTCTACGAAGGGTTGCTCCGCGGCGAGCGGCCGCAGGTCGCGGACGTGCTCTTGGCTGCGGCAAACTTCCGCCGCGCCGGGTGCTCGGGTCGTCCTCCGCAGGATGGGTTCCCTCCAATTTACAGCGACCTAGGTTATTTGCTCGTCGGCGCTGCGATGGAAGCGCGAACGGGAGAGTCCCTCGACGGGTTGATGGCGCGCGAAGTGGTTTCGGCTTTGGACCTCGCGCCCGAGGACGCCCTCGGCTCGGTTCGTCAGCTCCGGGCCTGCGGCGTTGTCGACGAGCGCATCGCACCGACGGAAGTCGTCGCCTGGCGCGGCGGGCTCGTGCGCGGCGTCGTTCACGATGAAAACGCGTGGCTCGTGGCCGGCGAGGGTACGGCAGGACATGCAGGGGTATTCGGGAGCGCCCGCGCGGTCGTGGCGCTCGGTCAGCTTTTGCTCGATGTTCTCGGAGGTCGGAGCGCGTGGCTTCGGCCTAACGAGCTCGCGTCCCTCATCCGCCCTCGGCCCGGCGGAAGCCTGGCCGCCGGCTTCGATCGCCGCAGCCAAGAGCCCTTCGTTACCGCGGCCAGTGGGGCGCACTTCGGCGCGCAAACCTTCGGTCACCTTGGCTTTACCGGCACGAGCATCTGGATCGACCCTGAGGCCGAATTGACGGCCGTCTTGTTGACGAACCGCGTCTGCCCGACCCGCGACCACCGCGCGATTCGGGGCGCCCGGCCGATCGCCTACGATGCGATGCATCAAGCGCTGACGCTCGGATAATCTTCAGCGTTTTTGTTCGTTCGCGCGGATCCGCGCTGCCCGATTCGCTGGGTCTGGATGCGTTGAAAGCAACTCCGGTACCGGCTGCGACCCGAGCGTCTCAAGGAACTTCGCGAGACCCTCGGGCTCGTAGCCGCCTCGTCGCATGAGGGCGACCCCGAAGGCGTCCGCTTCCGTCTCCATGTCGCGATTGTTCTTGAGGCCTTCAAGCTGCGAAGCGCCTGCGAGGAGGGCCTCCGTGAGTCCGTCCCCCTGACCCATCACGAGGCCGATAACGAGGCCGAAAGCCATCCGGCGCGCGAGCAATCGGAGCGCGTGCCGCGCGACGGCGTGGCCGAGTTCGTGAGCGAGTGCACCCCGCAACTGTGCAGCTCCGTCCGGGCCTTCGCCGACCCGATCCAGAAGACCGGTTTGCACGAAGACCTGTCCACCTGGCAGTGCAAATGCATTGGGCGTTTCGTCGTTGAGGACGGTGATCGCGGGCGTGCCGAGCCCCGCCAATTCTGCCGGCGTGAGCAGGTGAACGAGCTCGTTGAAGATGCCTTCGACGCGAGCCCTGGCCTCGGGAGCTGGCGCGGCCCCGGTGTGCCCCTTGCGGACGGCCGCTCCGGCAACCTCGCCGATGCGCACGTCGAGCGCAGGGGGCAGGGCGAGCGCTGCCCGCTCCGCAACGCATCCGACCACCGAGCGGCTAACGAAAAAAAGGCCTACGAGTGCGCCGAGGAGCAGCGCGAGCTCGAGGAGGGTGCGCCCCGTGCGTTGGCTCGCCGCGAAGCCGTCCGATTTCGTTGCCTGCGACACCCAGCCCTATTACCATTTCGAAACACGAGCGCTCTCACCCCTTGCTCAAGTGAGTTCATTCTGCCGCACCACATCATCAAACATCAGCCCGTTTTTGCGCTGCTCGAGGTCCAACTTGCGCCGAATGAGGTCGTGGTTGCCGAAGCGGGGGCGATGGTGGCCCGTGCGTCTCACGTCGCGATGGCCGTAAAATTGAATGCGCCGGCCCATGCGGGTTTCTTTGGGAAACTCCGGGCTTTTGTTATCGCTCTGGTCCGCAAGCTGTTCGCTGGCGAGACCTTCTTCGTGAACCACTTTTCGAGTCCCCAAGGTGGTTGGGTCTGGCTGGCTCCCGCCCTGTCCGGGGCGGTGAAACACATCGTCTTGCAAGGAAACACGATGCTGTTTAGCGCTGGCGCGTTTCTCGCGTTCTCGGGTGACATCACCATGCGCCCGCGTTTCGGCGGCTGTCGGTCCCTACTCGCCAAGGAAGGGGCTTTCTTTCTCGAGACGAGCGGCACCGGCGAGCTCTGGATAACGAGCTACGGCGCGATCGAAGAGCTTCAGTGCAATGGTTCGTACGTCGTCGATAACGGGCACCTCGTGGGGTTTGACGCTTCCCTCAACTTCACCATCAAGGCTCCCGGCGGCGGGCTCGTGGGCCTCCTCGGCTCGGGCGAAGGTCTGGTGTGTGAGTTTCAAGGTCAAGGTCGGATTTTCATTCAAACGCGCAACGTGAGCGCACTCGTGGAGTGGCTCACGCCGTTGCTTCCCAGCTAGAAACCCGACGCATGCAAGTCAATATCCTCTACCGTTCCTCGCAGACGATGGCGCAGTGCTGGCTCGAAGCGGGCGAGTCGATGACCGCCGAATCAGGCGCGATGATGGGCATGAGCACCAACGTCGCGATGACCACGCAGTCGGGGGGCATCGGCAAGGCGATCTCCCGCATGTTCGCTGGCGAGTCGTTCTTTCGCAACACCTTCACCGCGCAAGGCGGCAAGGGCGAGGTCTTGCTGACGACGCCACTCTGCGGCGACATGGTTGTCCTCGAGTGCGGTCGTACCCAGTGGATGGTTCAGAACAGCGCCTACGTCGGGTCGAGTCACGGCGTGGACGTGCAGACGCAGGGCAGCTTGAAGGGTCTGTTCTCCGGTGCGGGGCTGTTCGGGCTTGCGACGCTAGGGCAGGGGCAGTGCGTGGTCGGGTCGTTCGGCGCCATCGAGCCGCTGGCGGTGAGCGGTGAGATGGTGATCGACACGGGCCATCTGGTCGCCTGGGAGTCGCACCTGCAATACAAGGTGACGAAGGCCACGACCGGTTGGATCGACTCCTGGCTGAGCGGCGAAGGGCTGGTCTGCCAGTTTAGCGGTCAAGGTTACGTCTACGTCCAGACCCGCAGCACCTCGGAATACGGCGCCGCCATCGGGGCACTTTTGCCGCCGCGACAAGCCTGAACGACGAACCGAGGGGACGCCGAGATGCAGACAGAAATCAAGCACAACCCGGACTTTGCGGCCGTTCGCATTCAGTTCGATAACCCTGGTGAACAATTCGTGACGGAGGCCGGGGCGATGCTGTCGCGCGACACGGCGCTGACGATGACCACCAACCTGCGCGGTGGCCTCGGTGCTGCGTTGAAGCGCAAGCTCCTCGGCGGTGAGAGTCTCTTTCAGAACACGTTCACCGCGACGGCGGCCGGCCAGACCTTGTGGGTCGCTCCCGCGCCGGAAGGAGCCATTGAGTGTGTGGACCTCGAGCCCGGTCAGAACCTTTTTTTGCAATCCGGCGCCTATCTTTGTTCGACGACGGGCATTCAACTCGACACGAAGTTCCAGGGCGGTAAGGGCTTCTTTTCCGGGGAAGGGCTCTTCCTCCTCCGGGTGCATGGCCAGGGGCGGATTTGGTTTTGCACGTACGGCGCGATCCACGCAGTGGACCTTGGCGCGCACTATCAGGGGTACATTTGCGACACCGGCCATATGGTCGCGTTCACGCAGGGGCTCAGCTACACCGTCAACAAGGTGGGCGGACTGAAGAGCCTGTTTCTTTCGGGCGAGGGCCTTGTCTGCACCTTCAAAGGCCAGGGACGCCTCTGGATGCAAACGCGCGATCCGAGTGGTCTTGCGGCATTTTTACAGCCTTTTCGGCCGGTAAAGTCGCGTCAGACCTGAGGTCGAGCGCGCCCGACCTTCGCGGACGAACCCACCAGAGAATTTGTGCAGAACGCGGCGGGCCAGTGGTACGCTTCGCTGCGAAGTCTGCGCCATGTGGAAGCTCACCATCGAGGACGACGAAGGCCAGCGAACGACGCTGGAGCTGGCCAACGAGGAATATACAATCGGGCGCGCCGAGGACGCCGGCATTCGTCTCACGGAGCGCAATGTGTCCCGCCGCCACGCGCGGCTGAGTGGCACGCAGGAACTCGGTTGGACCCTCGAGGACGGTGAAAGCTACAACGGCATTTACGTCAACGGAGAGCGCGTTACCGATGCGCTGTTGCTGAAGAGTGCCGATGTCATCCAGCTCGGTGACTACCGGCTCGAGCTGCTCGATCAGCAGTTCACGGTTGCGGCGCCGGAGGTCGATTCGCGGAAGATTCGCCCCGACCGGCTGGTGATGGTGATTGGTCCTACACCGGGCTGCGAGTACCCGCTGACCGTCGAGCGGCTGATGGTGGGTCGTGCCGAAGATGCTGGGGTTTCCATCAATCACGCATCGGTAAGTCGCCTGCATTGCGAGCTCGTGTCCCTTGGCCAGAGCCGCTGGGAGGTGCTCGATCAGGGCAGCGCGAATGGTATCCGCATCAACGGCGTCGATTTGCGCCGCGGGATCATCGAGCCCGGCGACGCTTTCGAACTCGGGGACGTTCGGCTCCGTTATGTGGCTGCCGGCAAGTACTTGCGCGCCGGCGCCAACCTGAGCCAGTCCTTGCCAGCGATGGACGTGCTCGAGGCGCTGGCGCACGCGGCTCCGCCGCCCCCCCCACCCGCGTATAAAAGTTTCGCGGCCATTGCGTCGATCGCCGCTGTCGTGGCGGTGCTGGTCATGGGGGCAGTCTTCTTCAAGATGCAGAGCTCGGCGAACGGACCGGCCACGGCGTCCAGCGTTCTGCCGATGGCTCAGTCCGAAGAGGAGGCGCGCGTCATGCTGAAGACCGCCCAAGGCGCGGTGGCAGATGACGTTGAATTTGCCCACAAAACACTGCTGCGGATCCCAGTCGATTCGTCGCTCCGAGACACTCCTGAATTCAAGGATATTGAAGACAAGTGGGCGGATGCGATGTTCGCAAAAAGTGCCAGCATTTCCGATCCCGCGGAACGCGGACGAATTCTCACGAGCATCAGCGAGAACGATGCCGTCAGTTCCGAAAAAAGGACGCGCGCCCTCGAACTGAAGCAAGACGTTGACGTCCCGATTGACATCGATCGCCGAGGCGCAGTCAAGTCGGCGCTGACGGGTCGGCCGACGGTTTCGGTAAGCGCCAACTCGGCGGGTACGGCCGTTGGGACCACGGCGACACCTCCGCCACCGCCGGTTGTTGCGGCCCCCGACAAGTTCGATATGCAAGGTCAAAAGCCGTCGCTCATGGGTCGCATGGCGTCTGGCCGCGCGACGTCTGGGGAGCTTCAGCAGTTGAAGGCGATCTGCATGGCCGACGGAGATCGTTCTTGCCGTGACAGCGCGGTTCAGGCCCTAAAAAAACTCAAGGGCCCGTGAGCCCTCGTCGCTGAGTCACGCAAGGTCGTCCGTGCGTGACGATCGAGCCAGCGCGGTGAAAGCGGCACGGTGGGCCGGGCTTCCCCACGCTCGCCGAAAGGCCTCCCGTTCCACGGCAAGGGCATTGCCGCGCCGAGCCTCGCGGGTGGAAATAGTGGCTTGTTTGAGCGCGGCGAGGGCGCCTCGGGGGACGGCAAGGAGCGACTCCGCGAGCGCCAGCGCAGCGGCGAGGGGTTCGTCCGCGCGGCGGTTGCAGAGTCCCATGGCGAACGCTTCGTCGGCTCCCACCGATCGTGCGGTGAGCAGGAGCTCGTTGGCTCGCAGGGCGCCAATGCGCTCCTCGAGTCGTGTGGCGCCTCCCCAAGCGGGGACGAGCCCCATGCGGGAATGCACGAACCTGACGGAGGCGTCGGCACCCATGACGACGAGATCACAGGCGACGATGACCTCCGCTCCCCCGCCCAGAGCCGCGCCCCCCACGGCGGCGATCACCGGCACGGCACACGCTTCGAGCGAACGTGTCAACGTGCCAAGCTCGAGCACCGACTCCGCGCCCGCGGCCGACATGGGAAGGCGCGTGAGCTCGTCGAGGTCGCCGCCCGCGATGAAGACGCGTGGGTGCGAGGACGCCAGAATGACGGCGCTGACCGCCTCATTGCAGGAGGCGTCGTCGAGCGCGGCTCTGAGGGCCCCCGCGAGCTCACGCGACAGCGCGTTGCACGCCTTTGGGCGGTCGAGCGTCAGGACGGTGATGCCTCCTTCGCAATGAATTTGCAACATACGGTCGTCTTTCACGATTCCGGGGACGCGGGCAAGCGCCGCCAACGAGCTCGCACGATCAAGTAGAGAATGATGCTGACATGGTGCGCGCGAAGGTGGCTTTGTTCCCCGCGGTAGACCGGTCGCACCGCCACCTCCGTAACCCGCCCGCCGACCCGCAGGATTGCCGCAAGGAGATCATTTGGATAGCCGAAACGCGGCCAGAGCGCGTCGAGGTCGAGCTGGAGAAGCAGCTCCCTCCCGATGGCGGTGTAACCACATTGGCTGTCTTCGACGGGCTGCCCGACCGCCCAAGTCGTCAGCTTGGACAAGACGAGCGAACCCAGGTAGCGGGCCGTCGGCATCACGCGTTTGACTTCGGGGTGCCGAAGACGGTTGCCCTTCACATAGTCAGCGACACCTTGGGCGACAGGCTCGACCACACGTTGCAAGTCAGCGGGGTCCATCTGCCCATCGCCTGCCATCACCACGATGACGTCGGCGTGGTCCTCGATGGCTCGGCGGTAGCCGCTGACAATGGCCGCGCCGACGCCCGCATTCTTGGGGTGTCGAATCACCACGACAGGCATCGCACAACGCGCCCTTTCCGCGCGCAATACCGTGTCATCGCGACTCGCGTCGTCCACGACGATCACCCCATCTACAAACGACGGCATCGTGGCCAGGACTTCTTCGATCCAGGGCCCTTCGTCGAGGGCAGGGACGACGGTCACGACCCGTTTTCCGCGCAACATCAGGTTTCCTCGCCGAGGACGGTGGCCTTTGCCGAGGCCTCGTGCGAAAACGCAAGGCCATGCGAACGGTTTCCCGGCGGACGTGGCTCCTGACCGCCGTTGCGGTGCTCGCGGCGCTCGTGGGTTACCGAGTCCTTACGCGTTTTCCGCCGGATACGATTCCAGAAGGGGCGTACCTCCGGATCGCCGTGGCTCTCGAACATGGTGAGCCCGAAAAAGCGTTTCCTTATCTCGAAGAAGAATCTCAAATCGCGTGCTTCACCATCCGAGATTATTCGCGCCTCGCGGCGACCGCCATTGCTGCCGATTACCCGGAACCGGTGAAGGCGAAGGAGCTTGCGTCCTATCAACGGCTTGCGGAGGCCGGAGAGCCGCCGAAGGTCTGGTCGCGGTTCGCCGAAGATAGCGGTTGGCTGCGACGACTTCGCCGTGATCTCTCCGGCGTGAGCGGAGTCGAGATCGTCGGGGAGCGGGCGACCATCATCACGGCGCGCGGCACGCGATATTCCTTTCGCCGCCGTCCGAATGGCCTCTGGGGACTGACGATGTTCACGGCACAACTCGCAGCCGAGGCGCGTCGGCTCGCACGCGATTGGGACCAGGTCAACAAGGCGGCGAGCGACTACCGAGCGGCCGCGAAAGAGCGCTGACCGAGGCGTCACGTCCGTTGCTTCACGTCGGCGTAGCGCGTGCCAGCACTCGCGAGGGAAACCGGCAAACCGGCGGCCAGCCAGCCCTTTTCGACGAGCTGCCCGAACGGATCTCTCACCCCGTTGAAACCTGCACGAAGCTCGAGAAGTTCGAGAAACCCCGCCGCTGCCAGCGCCGTTGCGGCCGCTGCCGAACGCGTCCCCGAGGCGCACCCGAGGACGAGCCGTGTATCGGTGGGAAACGCTCGTTTCATGACTTCGACAAACTCGCGGTTAGGCTGCATGGTGCCCTGAACGGCGTGCATGAACGGAACATTGAGGGCCCGCGCAGGATGCCCCGATTCGAATTCCTCAGCGCTCCGAACGTCCACGTAAATGAACCCTTCGGCCAGTCGCGCCGAGGCCTCGTCGATCGAGATCCGTCTCACGTCGTTCATCGGGTCTTCGCCTCGAACGTCATTCGGCCTCGCACTCAAAACACGTGAACGAAAAGACCGCTCCGGAGTTTCGGCTCGAACCAGGTGCTCTTCGGCGGCATGATAGCGCCTGCATCGCTCACGGCCATCACTTGCGCCATGCTCGTCGGATAGAGGTAGATGGCGATATTTCCTTCGCCGGCATCGACGCGTCTCTCGAGCTCCAGGGAGCCATGGATCCCTCCGACGAACTCGACCGACTCGTCACGTCGCGGATCGACGATGCCGAAGACCGGTTCGAGGAGCTGTTTTTGGCAAATTTGGCAGTCGAGGCGCTCGATGGGATCGTGAGCGTCGAACGTCCCGGGGCGCACTCGCGCACGGTGCCACTGGCCACCGCCAACGTAGAGGCCAAACGTCCCGGGTTCGGCTGGTGCGGCGCTCGCGGCGGGCTCGATGTCGAAGTGCTCCGCGAGCGCTTCTAGGAGGGCCGCGCCGCTGCGACCGGAGCGGTCACGGACGACCCGGTTGTAAGCGAGAATGTTCATCTGGTCGTGTGGAAAGATGACCGCGAGGAAGACGTCGTGTTCGCGGCCATCACCGCGGTTTGTCTGGTGCGCGCGAGCCGCGGCTGCACTGCGATGATGTCCATCAGCTACGTAGAGGGTGTCGACGCGCTCAGCGAAAAGTCCCGCGAGCTTGCGCGAATGCGCGGCCTCGACGACCCATAGCCGGTGATGCACTCCGTCATCGCTCGTGAAGTCGTAGGTGGGCTTCCCCTGAGTGAGGTTGGCAATCAAGGCGTCGAGTTCCGCGACCGACCGGTACGTCAAAAAAACCGGCTCGTCGTGGGCCGCCAGCGTTTCGATGTGGCGGGTGCGGTCGTCTTCCTTATCCGCTCGCGTTTTCTCGTGTTTTTTGATCCGGTCGTTCAAATAGTCTGAGACCGAGGCGCACGCGACGAGGCCGACTTGGTGGTGGTCGCCCATCCGTTGAGCATAAATGTAAAAATGCGGCTCATGGTCGCGCTCGAGCACGCCGCGTTCGACGAATGCGAGGAGGTTCATCCGGCCCGTTTCGTAGACCTCATTCGCGTGCTCGTCGGTCCCGACAGGCAGGTCGATCTCGGGTCGCGAGACGTGCAGGAAGCTTGCCGGATTTCCTTCGGCTAGCGCACGAGCTTGGGACGTACTCACGACGTCGTACGGTGGGCTGGCGACCCGGTGCGCGAGTGCACTGGGCGGACGAAGGGCGAAGAACGGTCGAACGTCAGTCATACGCTTCGTTTCCGTACCTCACGGGCGTGCTTGTGTATAGTCGCAGCAGTGATGCTCGGCGCGGAGGACTTTTTAGAGCCACTGCCCTTTGAGGGCGACGACGAGCACGGCGGCACCGAGCCGTTCGGTATCGGTCGGGCGCGCCACGTGGTTGCCATAGGCGGCGGCCGCGCGGGGGTCGGGAAGACGCTCCTCAGCGTCAACCTCGCCGTCTACTTGGCGCAACTAGGCCGGCATGTGGTGTTGTGCGATGCCGACCCGTTCGGCTCGAGCCTGCACACGATGCTGGGCTTGCAAAAGCCGCCGCTCGTGCTCGATAAGGCGGAGCCGGGAGCGAGCGCACTCGTGCGAACCTCGGTCCCCGGGCTGTCCATTCTTCCGGTCGTCTATGACCCTTGGGCGGTCGCTCCAAAACGCGCCAGCCGTCAGTCGCATTGGCTGCGGCAGATAAAGGACCTCGACGTCGATTACATCGTCTTGAACCTCGGAGCGTCGATTGCTCCGGCGAGTCTCGATGTGTTTGCCGATGCGGACATTCAAATTTGCGTAGCGGCCCCTGAACCCCCGGCGATTGAGGCGACTTACCGCTTCTGTCGCGCATACTTTGTGCGACGCCTGCGTCGTGCGCTGATGCGCGAGCGCTTCAAGCTGCGGGTCGTCGAGCGCGCCCTTTTGAGCTTGCCGCCGCTGCCCTCGCCGCGCGAGCTGATCATCGAAATTGCCCGCTTTGATGAGCCCGTTGCAAACCTTGCCGCGACCGTCCTGGCCTCTTTGCGACCGCGTCTCGTGATCGGACGGACCCGTTTGCGCCGGGACCTCGAGCTCGGCCCATCGATGGCCGCACTTTCGGCGCGCTATCTCGGAATTTCACTCGATTACATGGGCTACGTCGAGCAGGACGATGCTGCCTGGCTGACCGCGCGGCGCTGCCGCCCCTTGCTCATCGACGCGCCGACATCGAAGGCTGCAAAGAACATCGAGCGGGTCGCTCGGCGGCTGCTGGCGCTGTTTGCGCAGCAGGCCAAGCGACCGAATTTGCCGAACCTCGTGGAAGCGCGGACGCTGACGAAGCCGCTGACGCTTTACAACGTCCTCGGCCTCGAGCGGGCTGCGACCGACGACGAAATTCGCCGCGCGTATAAATTTCAGCGCGAGGTCTATACCGAAGGGAGTCTGCCTCTCACAGGGCTGCTCGATGATCAGCAAATGCGAGAGGAGCAGGGTCGCATCGCCGAGGCCTACGACACGTTGCTCGATCTGCCGCGGAGGCGCGCCTACGATGCGTCTGTTTTTCCCAATGAGGAGCCGATGGCGTTGCAGGGTGCGCAGCGTGGCCCGGGAGCGACCGAAGCCGAACTTGCACGGCTGCGCGCGGAGATTTCTCGCGAGATCACGCCCGAGACGTCGTTCACCGGGGCGTTGCTTCGAAGGGCACGCGAGGCGGCGGGAATCGAGCTTCACGATATCGCGCAACAAACCAAGATCTCGCTCTCGTATCTTCGCGCCATCGAGCAGGATGAATGGAAGGCGTTGCCGGCGCCTGTCTACGTCAGGGGCTTTCTCGTTCAAGTGGCTCGTGTGCTCAGACTCGACCCTTCCCAGGTGAGCAAGAGCTATCTGAAACGCTGGCAAGATACGCGCTCGGACGCTGACCGCTGACGCGCTTTCGGGAGTTGAGCGAGATGGATGACCGTTCACGTCGCCGCGTTCTCGTGGCCCTTGCGCTCTTCGCGATCGCCCTCGCGCCGCGTCTCTATGTCGCTTTGGCATGGACGCGCGAGCCCATATAAAAC
>CANMZR010000133.1 GCA_947502375.1 Polyangiaceae bacterium | reverse complement strand
AGGAGCTCGGCCTGCGCCGCAAGGGCGCCGAAGAGATTGTCCCGGACGGCAAGCTCCGCGCTCGGGAAAAATTGAGGAAGGTGGTGGTGCTGAAAATCCGGGATCCACGTGGCGATCGGTTTTCCAGGGAGGGCCATCGCGTGGCCCGGGAGAACGACATCGACCCGATCGAAGAGACCATTGACGGTCGGGATGACGCGAACTCCAGGCCGTTCAAGGTCGTGGCGCTCGAGCGGCCAGATGACCACCTCGTCGACGAACGGAAGGATTGGATTGTGCAACGCAAGCGCGCCAACAAAGTGCGGGCGTACCACCAGCACGATCTCGGGGCGCTCCAACTCGGGCAACCGAGCGAGCGCGGTGACCAGATGGATGACGTACTGCACGCCGCCCATCCAATCCTCTCCCGCAAAAACCGGGACACCTATCCGCAATCGACGGCCAGTATTCATGGCGCTTTTTAGCTTAATCCGACCACCCTACGAATCACATCTTCTGATCGAGGCTGCGGCCCGTATCGACGTGCCGCAACTCTGGCACGACGACCGCGAGCGCCTCGAGCAACTCCGCTTTCTCAACCGCGCGCCCACGCGAACAGCCGTCATCAATCACGCGGAGCAGCGCCACGAGCCCTTCCGCCACGACCGCCGGAGCTGCCACTACCGCCGGAGCCCCCACGACCGCCGGAGCCGCCACAACAAGAGCACCCAACAATCCACACTCTTCCGCGTTTTCACCCTGTCCGACGAAAATTTCCTCGTCCTTTTCGCCCGTGGTGTCCGAGCGCGTGACGAGGAGCGGATAACGGCCCGCTTTTCGATCCGTCGAAACCGCCGCGCGCGCAGCTTCCTCGGTCTCGTAAAACGCGGGTTCAAGCCCGTATTCTCGCAAGGTCGCCTCGGCCACGCGTACAAAGTCGATGAGATCGCGCTCGGGACTCAAGCGCGGAACGAGCACGGTGCGGTCGGGCGCGAGCACGGTCGCGACGAGACAGAGTTGCCCGGCTTCCCGCGGTGAGACGAGGTAGCGCCGAACGTCGCCCGGAGCGGCGAGCGGCTGACCCTTCGCGAGCCGCTGGAGAAACCCCCACGGCAAACTGCCGTCCGAGAAGGCGACGTTCGCGAACCGGGCCGTCGTCGCGCGAGCAAATCCCGGTGCCGAACCGCCATCCACGAGACTCCGCGGCCCGCCGGCGCGGTGGCACCAGAGCAAGAGTTCGAGAGCACGCTTCGAGGCGCCCATCAAGCTCACGGGAGCAGCGGCCTTGTCCGTCGACACCGTGAAAACACCAGCCCGTCCATGGCCATGTTCCCGCAGGCTTGCGAAAAACCGATCCGCGCCGAGCAAGTTCACCTCGAGCATCCGTAGGAGCGAGACCGCGTCGCGCTCCGAGCGCACATGTTTCAGGGCGGCAAACGAGAGCACCCAATCGAACGGCTTTTGCTCCGCAAGAAACCGGCGTGCGAGCGACGAGCCGTAATCGAGCGGAGCGACCGCGAACTCCCCGCGAAAAACCGGCTCTCGAGAACGCACGCTGCGCACGAGCTCCGCTAGGTTGTTCTCACTCGGATCAAGAACACTCACCGCCGCCGGCTTCAGGTCGAGCAACTCCATGAGCGTCGCCGACCCGATCGAACCAGCCCCGCCACAGATGAGGATCCGCGCGTCGCCCACGGCCTCGATGAGCTCGGTCTGACGGCTTCGGAGATCCTCCGCAAAGAGCGAGCACGTCCGCCCCGTGACGGCCGCGGTGATGCGTTCGATCGCCGGCGTGAGGCAGAGGCTCATGATTCTTTCACCCTCGACCCAACCCTCATCCGTTCCTACCCCATGTTTTCAGGGCATAGAAGTTATACTCGCGCGAAATGAGAGTCATGGTGACCGGCGCAGGAGGCTTTCTTGGCTCGCACATTTGCCGCTACTTCGGTCGCTCGGGCCATCCAGTGGCCGCAGTCGGAAGGTTGGCCACCGAGCGGGGACTCACGGCGGATTATCCGGGGCTCGATTTGCTCGCCGGAATGACCCTGCCGGATCCCGCCTTCGTTCGGGCGGTGACGAACTGGAAGCCCGACCTCCTCGTCCACGCCGCCGCGAGCGCACGAGTCGCAGCCTCGGCGGCCGAGCCGTACACGGACTTTCAGGAGTCCGTCGACTTGTGTGCGTACGCGCTCGACACAGTGCGAAAACATGCACCGAATGCAGCGTTTGTCCTGCTTTCCTCGGCGGCGGTCTACGGCAACCCGAGCGACCTGCCGATTCACGAAGGCACGCGCTTGGCGCCGCTCTCACCGTACGGTTATCACAAGTGGCTATGTGAGCTGCTGGTCGATGAGTACCGGAGTCTGTTCGGCGTTCGTGCGTCGAGCTTGCGGATTTTTTCAGCCTACGGGGAAGGCCTTCGGCGCCAGGTCGTCCACGACTTGTGCACCCAGATGCTCGAAGGAACCGAACCCATTCGGGTGTTCGGAACGGGCCGCGAGACGCGCGACTTTGTGCACGCAAACGACGTGGCCCGCGCAATCGAGTACGTGGCCAATGCCCCCGCGGGCAGCCCGCCCTGCTACAACGTCGCGAGCGGCCGGGAGCTGCGGATCGATGAGCTCGCACGAACCCTCGCAAGTGCCGTTGGCTGCCAGCGCCCGCTCGTCTTCACCGACGAGCAACTGCCAGGTTACCCCACCCACTGGCGCGCCGACATAGCGCGACTCGCAGCCCTTGGGTACCGGGCCGAGGTGCGTCTCGAAGCCGGGCTCGCGGACTACGCCAGGTGGCTAAAGACGGTTCGGAGCACACGACCATGAGGACAGGCTTGATGAACGCGGTTCTCGATTCCCTCGTCGTATCGCCCAGCAAAACGATCCGCGATGCGATGATCGCCATCGACGGCTCCGGCCTCGAAGTCGCGCTCGTGTGCGACGAGCATCGGCGGCTCATCGCCATGGCAACGGACGGTGACATTCGACGCGCCCTGTTGGCGGGCGAGACGCTTGAGAGCAACATCATGACCGCCGCGAACAGGAGCTTTACGACCGTCCAGAGTGGCGCGGAAAGGAGCGCGGCGGTTCGTGCGATGCTCGATGGAGGCTTTCAGTGCGTCCCGGTCGTCGATGAAGATGGGCGGCTTGTGGATCTGCACACGCTCTGGGTCTCTTTGCTCGGTCAGGATACCGGCAACTGGGCCATGATCATGGCCGGCGGAAAAGGCGAACGGCTGGGCGAGCTCACGCACGGAATACCGAAGCCCATGCTCCCCGTGGGCGACCGACCCATCCTGGAGCGCATCCTTCAGCTGCTCGTGAGCCACGGGATCCGGCGAATATTTCTGTCGGTCAACCACATGGCCAGCATGATCGAGGACCACTTCGGCGATGGCGTGCGCTTTCACTGCCGCATCGAGTACGTACGCGAGCGCGAGCCACTTGGCACCGCAGGCGCGCTGCGTTTGCTGCCATCGATGCCGCAGAAACCGTTGATTGTGATGAACGGCGACCTGTTGACTAACGTCAACATAACGCGGCTGCTGTCTTTGCACGACACGACGAAGAGCACGGCAACGGTGGCCCTGCGACGGCACGCGATTCAAATTCCGTACGGCGTCTGCCAGGTCGAGGGCGGACGAGTCCTGAAGCTCGAGGAGAAACCCAAGCTCACCTACGACATCAACGCTGGCATTTACGTGCTGTCACCCGAAGCGCTCAAGCTCGTTCCGAAGGACGGAGCGTTCACGATGACGGCCCTGCTCGATGCGTGCTTGTCAAAAGCATTGCCCGTCGGTGCTTACCGAATGCACGAATCGTGGCAGGACATTGGCCTGCCCTCCGAATTCGAGAGCGCACAGCACGGCGAGCCATAGCTTTTGCTCAGTTATAGCCATTCGCCGCGGCCGGCGACGATGGGAACGACTCCCGATGACCGTGAATTGCGCCGCAAAAGGGCGCGATAAGACACTCGGTCGGGCAGTGGCTGTTGACGGCGATGCTCGTCCACCCGGACGCGGTCGGCGTCGCCGTCGATGCGTTCCCACTGCTTCGTTACGGGATCGTAAAGCTTCACTAGCCGCGCGGGACTACCGACGACGATGGAGAAAGGCTCGACGTCTTTTGTCACGAGCGAGTTCGCGCCGATGACGGAGCCGCGGCCGACGGTCAGGTTTCCGGTCACCACAGCGCCGGCCCCGAGCCAGCAATTCTCTTCGATGACGATCGAGCGACCGAGCGTCGCGGGCTGTTCACCATAAGGCCGCGTGATGTCGTCGATACCGTGATCCGCATCGACGACGCTGCAACGCGGGCCGAACAAGCAATGGTCGCCAATCTCCAGAAAACCCCCAGTGGACACCATCGATTGCCGCCCGATGAGGACGTTGATCCCGAGCCGCATTCGAATCGTCGCGTCGCGATTGCAGACGTTCAGCCATGCGTAATCTCCGATGCAGCTTCCCTCACCAATCTCGACGTTCGCGACGCCGATGATCTGCACGCCGTCGCCCATGGTGACCTTCGCAAAGTTTTTTCGCAGTGGAACTTCGGAGCGAAACGAAGATTGCGGCGGCACCAAGGTCGAAGACGCGGGGCTCGAGTTCATCCACGCCGACGCCACGACCGCTGGGACCTCCCTCGAATCAACCCACGGCGCGCGTGCCTCCGGGGATGGAACGACGCCGTCAGGCACCCTCGAACGAATTGACCGAAGGACTTCCTTCAACCGCGCACCCACCGCGTCCGGCGCACTCGACTCGGGCCGTAGCGCGACCTCGGCGGCAAGCTTCGGCCGGGCCTGAAGCGCCGCGACGGGCACTCCTTCGACGAGTGCCGTGACGAAGGTGCGAATCGCGGGCGAGGCCTGCAGTTCCTCGAGCGTCCGAGTGGACCACTTCGCAAAATCTTCGGGTACCGGCGTAAAGTCGGTCGCCAGTTCATTGGCCACCGCCGCAAAGAAATACGTGAGCTCCGCCGAGACCACCTTTTCCGACGGCAAGGTGGACGGCCGTCGGGCGTGATGCAGGACGCGCGCAAAGTAAGTCGCCTCGTCGTCGCACACCTCGGCAAACGCAAGGGTCGCGTAATAGGCACGGCTCTCTAGGACGATGGGCTTACCGAGCATGGCAGCCTCCACACCGATGGTCGAGCTGAGTGGTAAAACCACCCGAGCCGCTTCCAGAAGCTGGTAGCTGTTGACGGCGGCCGCAGCGGCGATGAAGTGGAAACGCGGGTGCTGACCAAAACGTCGAGCCAGCTCGTCCGCCATCAACTGCGCTCCGTCCGTGAAGATGCGGGTCGCCGGATGCTGGCGAACGACCACGTCGATGTCCCCTTGCTCGAGGAGGAATGCCACCGTTCGCGTCACCCACTCGGTGTCGTCGCGGTAGAATCGATGCAGGCCCGTGGCCGCCGTATCCCACTCGACATTCAACGGGATAAGAACCCCCTCGGGATGGACGTGGGTGTCCGCTGCCGCGGCAAGCACCTGAATGGGCATACCCGCGTGAGTGCCACTCGTGAAGTAGGCCTGTTTTTGGGTGCGACGGCGCTCGAGGTGCGCACGGGCCACTTCGCAAGCCAGAGGCAGGTCCGCTCCGAGGAGCGCCTTCGCTTCGAGGACGCAGTGCGCGATGTCGTACTGGCAAGCCGCCGGACCACTCGTTCCGAGGAGCAATTGCCCCGCTCCCGAGTCGTACGTGGATACGCGAACGCCGTGCTTTTCACCTAGCAGAACGAGCAAACCCGTATTTCCATACATCCCTCCTGGGGCGACGATAAACGTGAACTCTTGCGACGAAAAAAGCCCGTTCAAGTGCGGGAGGCTCCGCTGCAACAAGGGCATGAACGCTCGTTGCAGCACGTCCACTCGCTCCACGGGGAGCGAGCCTTTGTTGAGCCAGATCGCGTTGGAGCGCGCGGCTTTCGTCACCATGGCCTCGTCGAAAACGGCGTGAAGGACGGTCGGCACGGAGCTGAGACGAACCACCTGAACGCCGTTGGCTTGAGCGAGAACGCCTTCAATGACCCGGCAGTCATCCTCGAAGCTGACAGCGTCCAAGACGTCGCAGAGGTCATTCAAAAGGTAAGTGACTCGAAGGCCCTGACGACCCAATAGCGCTCCGAGGGTCAGCGCAAACCAGGCCAGCGGGCAATTGGACCAAGGCGAAAGAACGACCAACGCATGGGCTGCATCTGGACCGAGCACCGGGCGTCCTTCCTCGGACAGCCGAGCGAGGAGCGGCAGGAACGCGTGCGCCGAACTTCGAAAGGAATATGGCGCTGCGACTGCCAACGGGTTGACACTACCGGCGCAAAGCCCGGCCGAAGGAGGCGAATTCATACGACAGGTCGCGTGGTTGCACGACCTGGGCCAAGCCTGTCAGCCGGGCACACGGATTGCTTCGACCTTGTCACCCGTTTCGTGGAATAAGCCTTACCTCGCGCATGCCCAGCGAACGCATCCCGCTCTCCGAGCCGTACCTGGCCGGCAATGCCCGTCGGTACCTCGAGGAGTGCATCGACACGAACTTTGTCTCATCGGTCGGACCCTTCGTCGAACGCTTCGAGCGTGAGGTCGCGGACTACGTGGGCGCGCGCTATGCGGTCGCATGTGCCAGCGGAACAGCGGCGTTGCATGTGGCGCTCAGGCTCGTCGGCATCGGTGTCGGAGATGAAGTATTCGTATCGAGCTTCACGTTCATCGCGTCCGCAAATCCAATTGTGTACCTGGGGGGAACCCCGGTTTTGGTCGACTCGGAATCGACCACGTGGAATCTCGACCCAGGACTCGTCATCGAGGAACTCGAGGCGCGGATCCGCCGCGGAGCGCCGTTGCCCAAAGCGGTCGAAGTCGTTCACGTCTTGGGTCACCCGGCAGATCTCGAGGCGCTGCTGCGCATCTGCATTCACCATGGAATCGCGGTCATCGAGGACGCCGCGGAGGCGCTCGGTGCCACCTTCACGACGGGCTCCCTCGCGGGGCGGCACGTCGGAACGATCGGACGCCTCGGTTGCTTCTCCTTCAATGGCAACAAGATCATCACGACCGGTGGCGGGGGCATGATCGTCACCGACGACGCGACCCTTGCAAGGATGGCCAAGCACTTAACGACGCAAGCGCGCGTTGCGGGGCGGGGCTATTTTCACGACGAGGTGGGCTTCAACTATCGGCTCACGAACCTGGCAGCGGCCCTCGGGGTGGCACAACTCGAAGAGCTCGACGGGTTTCTCGTGAAGAAGGCGGCGCTCGCTCAGCGTTATGACGCCGCCTTTCAGGGCTGCGCCGGCATCACGCTCCCGCCACGCGCGAGCTTCGCTCAGCCGAGCCATTGGCTCTACTCGATCCTGTTCGAGAACTCGACCGAGCGCGATGCGGTGCTCGACCGCCTCAACCGGGCCGGCATCGAAGCGCGCCCGCTCTGGACGCCCCTTCACCTGATGCCGCCGTACCGAAAAGCCGAGATGCTTGGCGATGGCCTGGTGTCCGAAGGTTTGGCGGCTCGCGGCCTCAGCCTACCGTCCTCGGTGCAGCTCAGCATGGAGCAGCAAAGCCGCGTGATCGACCTGGTGCTCAAGGGGTTCCAAACCTGATGAAAGCAACCGTATGAAAGAGCCCACTCGAACGAAGCTCCGCTGTGCAAACTCAGGCGCTGACCCGTGAGTCACAAACGCACCAGAGAGCCACTCTTCGTCATTCCAGTTCGCGGAGGCTCGAAGGGGATCCTTGGAAAAAACCTACAAAACGTCGGCGGCATTAGCCTCGTCGGTCGGGCCGTGCGAACGGCGCTAGAGGCCCGCGACATTCTTGGATGCGGCCGCGTCATCGTGGACTCGGACTCCGAGGAGCTCCTCGCCGAGGGACGCCGTTGGGGAGCGGAAACCCCTTTCGTGCGACCCGCGGAGCTTGCAGAAGACGCCTCAAAAACACTCGATGTGCTCTGCCATCTGCTGAGGCGTCTCGGCATCGACAAGGCCCCCGTATCGGTGGTGCTCCTTCAAGCCACGTCACCGTTGACGACCGTCGAGCATGTCGTAAGCGCCGTGGAAACACACTGGCGAAGCGCGTCCCCGGTGGTCAGCGTGCGTCGCGGGCGCCATCCGCTCGCATGGTCGATGCGCGTCGCGTCCAACAAAATGACACCGTTCTTTGAAAATGATGGAGCCTCGCGGCGCCAGGAACTCCCCGTTCATTACGACGTGACCGGCGCCGTTTACGTGGCGGCTTCAGAAGAGCTTCTCGCAGGAAAGTCGTTCGTACAGGCGGGTAGGACCGAAGCCCTCGAAGCCATCGATCACGAGCCTGTCGACATCGACGAACTCGACGACTTGGTGTTGGCAGAGGCACTTGTGCAAAGGCAGCCCAGCCGCGAGATCACCGTCGGAGCACACCGGATTGGCAGTGAATCACGGTGTTTCGTCATCGTGTCACTGTCGGGACCCTTTCCGAATGGCGAAGCGGCATCGCGAGCGCTACGGGTTTTGACCGAGTGCGGTGCCGACGCGGTGCAGTGCCGCGCGGGCGACGCCGAACTCCTGAAACTGGCGCTCGGCATGGCGCCAGAAACCACGCGCCACGTGGAGCTTATCCTTGGCCTGGAGGCGGGAGATCGTGAGTTCACAAGGAACGCAGCGGGTGCAGCGGGCCTTCACCTCGGGAGCGCGGACACGCTGAACGATTCGTGGCTTCGCGACCTCGGAGCCCTTCGGCTACCGGTTTTTTTCGCGCCCGAAACGGACGACCTGGCAGCGATTGAGGCGGCGTTACGAAGACTCCGGCGTTTTGGGTGTCGGGACATCGTGCTCCTTGCGACCGTGAGCGACGAGGGGACCACGCAAACTCCGGGCTCGAAGGCCGGCGTCCTTCCACGACTGCACAACGCCTTCAAAGTCCCGGTGGGTCTCTGCGATCGGAGTCGGAGCCCTGCGGCAACCCTGGCGGGGCTCGGCCTCGGCGCGACGGTCTTGATGGTGGCGCTCTCACTCGAGGAACTCTCACTCGAAGAGCTTGCCGGTGGCACAGCCCAAGCCCTTCGCCAGTCCGAGCTCCAGGAACGGATCCGGCTCCTGAGAGAAGGCGAATCGCACTGCCATCGCACGGCCGGGTAAGCGATACGCCCGTGCTTCAGGATGAAGCCTTCGTCGCCGTCACGTGCCAATGCTCGACGAGCTGACCGGCGGCGAGGGTGTAGGACGAACGCTCCACGGTGTAGGAACCGAACGCCGCGAACATCTCATCGAGCTCGGAGCGGCCGACAAACCGGACGAAACCGCGATCTTTCAGGGGCCCCTCGGTGACGTGCGAGAAACCGCTCCGTTCAACCCGAGGACCAAGGCCGTAACCCCACGTGCGGTCGCTGAACCAGGTGCTGAAAAAAGTGCCGCCCGGCGCGAGGACTCGCAGCACTTCGGCAAAGACCGCTCGAGCATGGTCCTCGCGGTTTGCGCAGACGGAACAATTGTCGATGACGGCATCGAAACAGCCGTCCGGCCAGGGCAGCCGAGCGAAATCTCCGACCGCAGCATCCACCGAGAGCCCCTCCTCGCGAAGCCGCGTGAGGAGGTGCTCGACGGCGGAAGGCGAACCATCGATGGCCGAGACCTGGAAGCCCTCACGCGCCATGTACCAAGTCGACGCACCTGGCCCCGAACCGAGGTCGAGAAGGCGCGTTTGCGAGCGCTCGGGCACCCGGTAGAAATGGCGCGCCACAAACCGAATCACGTGCTCGGGCGGGTATTTTCCCCAGGTCTCGGACGAAAAAATTCTCTCCCATATGGGATCGCAACCGCTCATCGCGAAACACTAACCAGAATGGTGCGAAACACTAACCAGAATCGCGGTAGCCGAGCAACAGCTCACTCGGACGACCGAGGAGGGCCTCACGTTTTTGAACGAGGCTCTGAAACATGGGTTCGTCCGTAACGACGCAGGCGAGGCGGAAGGAACAACGCTCTGAGCCTACCGAGGCCTTGAATCGAAAGAGCGCATCGTCGGGGTCACGCCGGATCCCGCCGCCGAGGTGCAGGCTCGACAGGCCCCGTTGGCAGGCGCGCTCGACGCCTGCATGGACCAACCGATTCATTGCATAATTAGGCGCATCGAGTCGGCGGGCCGAAAGGTGGTAGTGGGCATAACGAGGGCCGGACAGAAAAATGGCTCCAGCAAGGAGTGCCGCTCCATCGCGGAGCGTAGCGAGCTCGGCGACTCCGCTTGTTCGCATGTCCTCGAAGTACTCGGGTCCGAACCGAAGCTCGGTCCTTGCATCAAGTCGCTCCATCGCCGCTCGATAGAGGTGAGCGAACTCATCCCAATCAGAAGTCGCATCCTCCGCCCAGGCCACCTGCACGCCTTGGCGTTCGGAGCGACCCACCATGTTGCGGTGGCGCGAATCAGCCCGCAGAAGCGCCGCCGCCGCGCCCTGTTCAAGCGGCACCGCCACCGTCACGCGGTCATCGATGATGCGAGCCGCTCGGGGAAGTTTGGACGGCCATCCAAGGAGCGGATGAAGCCGAAAGAGCGCCGCGACAACACCCAAGGACGCGAAGAGCGCAGACGCGACCGCCCAGGCCTCTTCGAGTTCATCGGTGCTCAGCTCCGCCGCCACCAAAGGGCCGCCATAACCCGTGGGCGTCTGGAGATCGAACACACCGGGGGCCTCCGGGACGGCGTGCAAGAGCCCTCCTGCAAAGAGCAACGGTGTCTCGCGTTCGACGAGAATACCGAGTGGCTCTCCTTGTTTGCGGTGCCAGGCGTGGTAGGCGGCACCGAAGTACACGTCCGCTGCCAGCTCCGTGCTCGCTTGGCGCTTCGCAACCGCGGCCACTGCGGTGTCCCAGTCACCGGTCGCCGGAGCCACAATTCGGGCGCGCATCGGCGTCATTGAGAGCTCACGGGTCCGCCCCTGAGCCTCCGCCAACGCTCGCGGCGACATGCGTGGAGGCAACGAATCGTTTGACGAGGAGACGCGCGCGCGCAGGCAGTTGTGCCAACGCCTCGATGATCCGCAGGTTCGAATGACCGTCCCCGTATGGGCTCGCACACGGCCCCGCCCGGAGCGCCGCTCCGTACCCAGGGTCAAGCACACGTTGCAGCGCGGCATGAAGCGCGAACTCATCGCCTGAGGGCACATCGAGCACATTGTCAGCGCGGTCCCGACCGGCCTGGCGCATACCGATATTGATAACGGGCAAGCCTGCGCAGGGCGCCTCGGTGAGTCCGCTCGACGAGTTGCCCACCATGGCTCCCACAGCGAAGAGAGCCGCGCGATAACGACGGCCCCCGAGGCTTTCGACATACTTCGCGCAGGGATGATGGGCCACCAGGCGCTGCCATCGTTCGGAGATGAGTGCGAACCCAGGATCGGGCGCTGGAGCGGTCAAAATGAGCCCGCCCG
>CANMZR010000132.1 GCA_947502375.1 Polyangiaceae bacterium | reverse complement strand
TTCGCGCTTGGGACGGAAGGTCCGCTGCCCCCGCACCCGAGTTCATTCTGAACAGCGCCCTGACCCGACAGCGTTCGCCGGCCACGGGCCTACCGCCTCACGGAGATGGCGAGCGCGGCCATTGGTTCTTGGGCCGCGGGGAGCCGACCTCACTCGTCGTAGCCACCGAGCAACTGGCCATCGAGGAGCGCTGGGTGCCCGCGTGGCTCCAACGTCTCGATCCCGTGTGGGCAGGTGACCTCCTCGGCATCGCCGGTTGCGGCCGCGGCGGCCGTTGCTCTGCGAACACGAATTTTCCTGGCGAAGCATTCCTCGAGCTCTGGACCGCGCTCGCGCCATTGGCCGCCCCGACGCCCGCCTGGCAGTGCCGCGAGCGACCGACGACGATTCGGCGCTACGGAGGCGAGCACGATGCCTTTGTCATCGTGCGGTGCGACGGCGCTCTCGGAGACGGAGCCCTCGCGCGCTTGAGCGTGCTCGCTCGGCCGCAAAATATCGCCGCCATCGAGCAGTTACCCGATGAGCCGGACCCCCTCGCGCCGCGTGGTGAATGGGTCCCGGGTGTTCACTTGCTCGAGCCACGCTTGGCATGGGTCGTTGCGCGCATCAGCGACCGCTTCAAAGGGCGCTCGATCTACGTCTACAGCGGGTACCGCCCATCACTCAACGCCGACCCCAACGCCGCGGGTCATGGCAGCCTGCACGCAACGGGTCGCGCCCTGGACCTCTCGGTCGAGGGGATCTCGAACGAAGAGTTGCTCGCGTGGTGCTTTGCGTTACCGGACACCGGTTGCGGCTATTACCCGCGAAGCCGCTTTGTCCACGTGGATGTGCGCCCGCGCAGCACGGGAAGCTCGGTGTGGGTCGACGGCTCGTTGCCAGGCGAACCCTCGATCTACCTGCCCGATTGGCCCGGTGTCGTGGAAAAAGGCAAGGTCGTCTGGAGCCGCCCCTGAGCCCTCGAGCGGGGCACTCAGCAAACAGCCGCACCCGCAAGCCGGAGGCCGTCAGCGACCGCCGGATGAGAACCCTGGGATAAAGGGCAAGATGCTCTTCAAGTCGTTGTCGTTGAAGCGCAGCGTCATACCAAAAAAGTAATCGCGCCGCTCCGAGCTGAAGACGTTGTCGACACCACCGAGCAACCAGAGCGAACGGACGAACTCATACGAAAGAGCGAGCCTCCAGCGAGGGGTCACCTGCTCGCCGAAGCCAAACAAGTCCTGGCTAAGTTCGAGGCGATCATCGAGCAAGTGGAGGTCAACGCCGATGCCGCCTGTGGACTCGCGCACACCGAAGCGCCCGGTGACCGGTCCAAGGCGCTTCGCAAACTGAAAGGTAAAGCGAAACGCGTTGGTGGTGGTCGTTCGAACCTCGCGATAATGCGGAGGATCGTTCGGGTTCGTGGTGTCGACGTCAATCTGCTCGATGTTCACCTTGCCGCGCGGATCGTTGACGAGCTCCACGAGGTAGTATTTGTCCTCGCTCGGCTGGAGTCGCAGCGACACGTAAGATTTCACCGTGTTCGCCAAAAAATTGTAGTCCCCGCGCAAGCCGACAATGGTTTGGGTACGCTTCACGCCCTTGACGAAATCTCCGACCCCGTCGACGACTTCCTCGACCTCGTTTATCAGGGTGTCGTCCTTCGTCAGCCGCCCGACCGTGCCCTTGCCTTCGTCGATGCGCGCAGCCACTCGGTCGGCGTGACCGAGCAAGGACTCCAAACTGCCGCTCGCGCGGTCAACGCGTTCGAGGGTCTGACGCAGCTCACCGGTCGGCTTCGCCCCATCACCCTGCGCCGTCATATCGCGGACGTCAGCGGTGACCTGCTTCACGTTGGCGAGGAGTTCTTTGAGCTCGGGCGCCACCGCGGCCGTGATCCCGCGAGCGTTCGTGAGCGTTTCGCGCAGAGTCTGGCGGTTTTCCTTCACGGAGCCACTCAAGGCCTCGGTGAGCGCTGCGAGATTGTTGAGAATCGCTTCGAGTTTCAGTTGACCCTGGTCGGTACCGATGGTCGCGCGGAGCGCCTTGGTGACATCCCTCACGTCCTGCAAAATCTCGCGCATTTGTGTTTGGAGCGTGTCGAAATTCACGTCCGTCATTCGATGGGTGACTTCACCACCATCGGAGATGCGCGGCGTCCCCTCGGAGCCAGGCGTAAGAACGATGAAGAATTCGCCGATGAAGCTGGTCGCGCGCTTGCCGATGGTCGCGTCTTGGTACAGCGGAAACTCCGGCTTCATGCGGAGATCCACCCGCGCCTTGCCGTCAACGAGACTGATTTTGTCGACGACGCCCACCTGAACGCCCGAGATCATCACGCGCGAACGCGGCGAGACGCCGGTGACATCGGGCAGGTTCGCCCACACTGCGTACCCATCGGACGTACCCGTCGCTCGGGAGACGTAGCGGTATCCGAAGACGAGCGCGAGCGTCAGGGCGATGCACATCAGCCCGACCTTTACGGCGTTGCTTCGATCGGACATGGCTCGACAGCCGCGGACCCTACCACGTTTAGGGTGGCTCTGCCCGCCGGGAAAACGCAGGAAATTGGGCACTTCACGCGCGACGAGCTTAGCTTTCGCCCGTGCGCGTACTGGCCGTTGCCTTGCTTCTCATCGCAAGCCCCATCGCAGCCGGACCCGCTCTGACGTGGTCCCCTGTCGTGGGGCGCGAGCCGCGTGTCGAGCGACCCGAGGGCGGACCCACCGCAAGCCTTTACGCGCGCTGCGGGGAACGCTCTTCGGCCCTCGAAACGCTCGCCCGGGACCTTGTCGTGAGCGCCGCTCGACCATCGCCCGGAGCGCTCGCGTTCGCTGTCCACACCGCTGGACTTGCACAGCCCTGGCCCCGAGCGTGGATCATGAGCGGAGATTCGGCGAATGCCCTCAGCCGCCTTACGCACTGGCTCGGGCCTCAACGTGGGGTCCGTCGTTGCGGAATCGCCCACCGCATCGACGGACTCGCACCTCAAACCTTCGCCGTGATCGCCGTGGATGCGCTCGCCGAGCTCACGCCCATCGCGCGTCGCCCCCGAGTTGGCGCGTGGGTATCGGTGGATGCACAGCTCTTCGTCGAAGCTTCCGCAGCAGCGGTCATCTTGCTCGGTCCGAGCGGCGAACCCCGACGGGTGCCGGTGGATCTCTCGGACGGAATCGTGCGCTCGCGCGTGAACCTCGACGAGCCAGGGGAATGGACGGTGCAAGTGGTTGCAACCTTTCCGAGCGGCCCGGAGCCGGTCTTGGAAGCGCACCTCTTCGCAGGGGTCGAACCCAAGCGCGCATTCGAGGAACCAAAGCCGAAGCCAAAGCTCATAAATTTGCCAGATATCGAGGTTTTAATGGGACTTTTGAACAGCGAGCGGCGCGAGCACGGGCTGCCTTCGGTGGTTCGGAAGTCGTCCCTCGACGCCGTCGCCAGGGGCCACGCGGCCGCGATGGCGCGCACAACGCGGGTGGCCCACGATTCAGGTGACGGCGACCCCGTGGACCGGGTTCGCGCGAGCGGGACCGAAGCCCACGTCGTCGGCGAAAACGTGGCGCGCGCGGCGAATGCGACGGCCGCTCACCACGCGCTATGGCAAAGCCCTTCGCATCGAGGGAACATGCTGTCACCCCGGTTCAGTCACATCGGTGTCGGGGTCGTGCACGACAGCGACGGCGTGTGGGTGACCGAGGTCTTCACGGACTGAGCGCGCGGCGGCATCTTTGCGCTCCCGGCGCGCGCGGCTTTGAGCCTAGACTTCGCGCCAACCGATGGAACTCCCCGCCCCCTTTGAACAAGCCTTTCTGGACGACTGTCCCTACGATCCCGAGGTGCTCTTCGTCGACCGGCTGCTCGAAGTAGACTGCGAAAAGAGTCTCGTTCGCTGCAGCTGGCCAACCGACGACACGATGCTGCTCACCCGTTCCCAGCGGGCCCACGAGACCCGGCACCCGCGCCACGTAGCCGGAGCGCTGATGGTTCACGTGACCGGCATGCTCGGCTTCGTGCACGCGTACCACGTCCTCGGTTTACGCCATTCGGAGGGCTGGGTTGGGTACGGAACGCATTTGCACCACGCCGTTTTTCGGAAGCTCGTCACGCCAGGGGAGCGAATTGACTGCGAGTGCCGCGCGCTCCGTACACGGCTCGGTAAGGCGCGGCACTTCTTGCGCTACGCGTTCATGCTGCGGCATCAAGGGGAGCTCTGTTACGAGAGCGAACAGAGTGCGATTTGGTTGAAAACGGATGCAGGGGGCGGCTCGGTGACGCTGTGATACGGGAGGACTTCAACGTCGGACGCATCGTGCCGTCGACGCGCGACCTCCTCGCAGGACTCGGCATGCGAAGACGCTCCCTCGCACTCGTGCCGTTCATTGAATCGAGCGCGGGCGACGGCGGACTCGGGGACATCGAACGGCTGAGAGACACGGTCCGTGCCTTCGCGAGCGACGCGAGTGGGGCCGTCCTGCGCGCGATCGCGCTTGCGACGAGCGATGTCCCGGTCCTCTTGACGACGGCCTGTCGAACCGCCGAAGACTGCCAGCGCGGCCGTTACGACGGTGCCGACGGCGTTTGCATCGACCCCACCTCCTCGGCGAACTTTCCTGAGCTCCTGCGCGTCGCGCACTCGATGCGAATGTTGCCAATTGTGCTCGCAACCGGAGCCACACCTTTCCCACCGAGCACCGAGCGCGAGGCGCGTGCGTTCGTGATCGACGGCTCGCTAGAACAGGTTCTATTCAACGCCGCGAGCTTCCCCAGGCAGGCCGTTCTCATCGTGGATTGGACCGAATACGCCTTTTCGCCGGACGAGCTTCAGCGCCTTTCAGGCCACGTGGATTCGGTCCTTGTGGGGCCTTTATGTTACCGGGCCGATGGGTTCCAGAAGCTTCTCGAAGCGCTCGACGCATGAGGGAACGGGGGACCCGCCGTATCTGGAGCGAGCTTTACTCGGCACCGGCGCTGATTCAGAGTGGCGCACTCAGAGCGCTCGCCCAACGACGCATCGACCTCTTGTTTGCCGTAGGGCCTGACCAACTCGACGACGCTCGGGCGGTCATTGAAGCGTGCCGACACGCGGGCGTTGGAGTCGGACTGTGGCCCCTTCTCGACCCCGAACGGGGACGCTGGGCCAACGAGCTGACGGCCCACGCGATTGCGCCGTTCGCCGAGGAGCTATTTGAAAAGCTCGAGCGTGAAAGTCTCTTGCCCGATGAGCTCGCGATCGATCTCGAGCCGCCTTTCGACCTCTTGGCCGAGCGAACACTTCGGAGCCTTGGACGCTTCGCCATCGGCAACCGCCACGAGGGCAAAGAGCGTCTCCTCGGCTGGCGAGCCCACGCACGCGCGCGTGGCATTCGGGTCGTCGCCGCGGTGCTGCCGACCGTGCTTGCCGACGGCCCTCGTCGAAGGTGGCAACGTCTCCTCGCGACTCCTGTCGATTCACTCGATGCGGACCACGTCACGGTCATGCTCTACACGTCGCTCATCGAGGGTTACACGCGAGGGCAGCTCGGCCGCGCCGACGTTCGCGCGCTGCTCGCGGAGGTCGCACGGCAGGCGAGTACCCGCACCGGCTTTGGACTGTCGCTCGGCGCTATCGCGACGGGTTCGCTCGGCGACGAGCCCACCTACCGAACGCCGGCCGAGCTCGCCGACGACGTGGCCATCGCACGAGGCCTCGGAATTGAGGAACTGGCGCTATTTTCGCTCTGTGGGGCCTTACGGAGACCGCCCATCGAAGCGTGGCTCGATGCCTTCGTCCTCACCGAACCTGGGCCGGCGCCCACCTTGACCGCCCGCGCAAGGCTCGTCTGGGGAGCGATTCAGCTCATTGGCCGCTGACCCCTACTCGATTCGCTTGTCTCAACACAACGAGCCGGCAGTCCAGAAAGAAGCATCGACAGAAAACAGCATCGAGGAGCCCACGGGGGGAAAGCCTCAAGGTCGAGCGAGCACGGCTCGCTTGGCACGCGCGCGAAGCCACGACGGTGTGGACGGATCGGCCGCAACGGCGGAAAGTTCTCGTGGCGTCGCCAATCGCTGGAGCAGCGCCGCGTGGTCGATGTTCTTCGATCGAAGACACCAATGGGCCGAAATAAAATCAGCCGCGGCTTGGCTGAGGTGAGAGCGCCACGCACCCTTCGCAACCGGGCTCGGGAGCGGTACACCGGACGCGCCGGCAGGCGGAGCGGACGCGGCGGGCGGGGCCTTCAGCTTGTTGCCCGAAAGGGTGTCGAACGCCCCTCGGTACAGTGTTGCGCCGTGGATGACGGTCTGTTGCATCATCGAGAACTCGGTCGCCGACGAGTTCGCGTAAGGGAACATGATGTTGCCTGAATCAGGGCAGCCAAATACGAGCCCCTCGACGTCCGAGCAGGTGAGCGTGTCACTCAGAGGATCGACCTGGCCTCCCTTGATTTCTGTGGTGTGAAAGAGCCCGGAGAGGTGCCCGGACTCGTGCTTCAAGACAAGGCTATCGGTCTCCAGATCCGACGTCGGACTCACGACGACGCCACTCGAGTGCGAGCCCGGGGCAATGCCGACGCCTGGGATCCCGGCGGCCACACCGATAGCGTCCTTCAGTTCGTTCGCAAAACTCTCGATGACGTAGATATTGATGGCGGGCGTGTTGCTCGCGGCCATGGACTGCTCCACCACGGAGAGAAAATTCGCTCCATCAACGGTCTGGAAGGTCTCCGCGAGCGGGTAGTGCGTGATCGTCCCGAGAGAAAGCCCAGCCCATCCGTTGTAAGCCTTCTCGACGAAAGCATCGACGTAGGCGTCACTGGAAACGCTCGGGACGCGGAACACGTTCACGTCCATCTGTCCGCCATGAAACGCGCCGTCGCTCGACTTCCGAAACCACACACTGACGACGCCACTCTGCGTGTTGTCGTAAGGGTCACCGAGCGTGACCGACCAAAGCCCAGTGCTCGGCTTTGGCATCGCGCTCGCGACGTCGCTTTGCGGCACGCCTGCCGGAGTGAGACCGTACCAGGAGAACTCCCAGTCGGTGCCGGGGAGCTTGTAGTTCTGAATGAGCTTGTCCTGCGACGGGGCCAAAAGTTGCTTGACGCCCATGCGACCGTAAGGGTCCTGCGCCTTCACGACCACCGTGAACCCGAGTGTTCCTTCGGGTACGTCGAAGGTAAAGGGTGCACCTGCTTCCTGCTTGCCGAGCACGACCTCCTCGAGGCTCGTGGTCACCATCGGGCCACCCGAGCTCGCGCTCATAGCGCCCGCACCGCCGAAGCCCGTGGACGCCGTCACCGCATCCATCGCACCGCCTGAACCGGCAACCGATGCCACATCCGACGGAGCCCCCCCACCGGCAGCGGCGGTCACCGGATGGTGATTCGCGTGATAGTCGGGATCCCAGATAGCTTTCCCGCCGCACGCGACGAACAAGAAGGCACAGGCAACCAGCGAAGAACGACGCGTAACCACGGCCCCAGGTTACCTCAAAAGGAACCGTTAGCTCCGATGAATCCAGGACCTAGCAACGGATGGAAGTGAAAGGCCGATTGCTCTTCACCGACAGCCTCATCGGTTGGAGTTCGCTTTTGGTACGCGAGCACCGTCAGCACACTCGCCGTGACGAGACCCGCCCCGGCGATGGCAAAGCTCGCCGTCGAGACGTTGCCGTTGAATTTCGCAATGTCGAGGTCGCTCTCGGCACGAGCCGGGCATTTGCCATCTTGGCAACCGTAGTCGGCGAGCACCTGATTCGTCGTCTGGATGGCGACGACACCAAAGCCGGTACCGGCTCCGAGCGCCGCGGCGGTCACTCCCCAGCTCAGCCATACCGCCCACTTCGGAACTCCCATCGACGGGCCGTTTTGGGCCTCGTCTTCGTCACCGCTGCGCTTCATCGAAATCTCGATGGTTTGATTCTCGCTTTCGACGAGTTCAACGCCCTTGCTCCAAGGGGCAAACCCCTTTGCGGTCGCAGCGACCACGTGCTTGCCGGGATTCAGGCGATGTTCGCCCGGCTCCAGATCTTCTTCATCGATCGTGAGCGTCACCTTCGAGACCTCGGGTTTGAAGACTTCGATCGTCAACTTGGGAGTGCGAGCCTCGAGAGCGCTCAAGAGCTTCTGTGCTTCGGTCTGCGCACGCTTCTCGTTGTAACCAGGAGCGGGCGTGGCCACCGCCGCTTCGAGCAGACCGAGCGCCTCCACGAAGTCCCCGAGGTCCGTCTGAATTTTCGCAAGCTCGGTCTTCGTCGTCACCTGTGGAACGAGTTGCTCGGCTTTTTTGTAATTTTTGAGAGCCTGATCGATTTTGCCGCCCGCGAGGAGTTGCTTCGCCTCAACGACCAGGCGCTGCGCTTGCTGCCGATCCTTCAGGCTCGGCGCTGCAGCCACACTCAAGCTGGTCCACAGCGAAAGGGTCGTCGCCGAAACCGCCACTAACATCACGCGATGGATCGTCACAAAGTGGATGATTACCACGATTTTCACTGCGAATTCAATCGGCCAGTGGGCCTACTTTAAAATCTACGGCGCCGCGTTCCAGGGAGGTCCGGCCGGTCCCGGCTGCGCGCTCCGCGCGGTCCCTTGGCAGGCGATCCATGAGGCCACGAGCCCCCGGACTCAAGCCGCCTGGACCCAATCTCGAGGAAAAAAAGACACGCGCTCCTGCACTTTTGCAGGGGTTCACGCATTTTCGCGTTGCATCGCGGTCGCGATTCTGGTTTTAAGTGCACGTCGACGCGCGTAAAACTCACGTCCCACACGCCGGCGAGAGCGCGAAGCTGATAACGAATTGACGAGGTTTTTACCGATGGCAACGAAGAAAGCAGCAGCAGCTACCACCACCGCCAAAAAGAAGATCGCCCCCCTTTCGAAGGCGGCGCTCATCAACGCTCTTGTTGAGACCGGCGAGGGCATGACCCGCAAGCAGGTCAAGGCACTCATCGAGTCACTCGAGAGCATTGGCCACAAACAACTGAAGAAGGCCGGCGTGTTCGTCGTGCCGGGTTTCGCAAAGTTCGTTGTCGTAACGAAAAAAGCGACTCCCGCACGTTTGGGCCGCAACCCGGCAACGGGCGAGGAGATTCAGATCAAGGCGAAGCCGGCGCGTAAAATCGTCCGTGCTCGTCCGGTCAAGGCGATCAAGCTCGCCATCGACTGAGTCGATCCTTCTTCTCAAACCAAACCGCGCAACGGGCAGGACTCAATCCTGCCCGTTGCCATTTTACGGGCAGGACTCAATCCTGCCCGTTGCCATTTTACGGGCAGGACTCAATCCTGCTCGTTGCCATTTTACGGGCAGGACTCAATCCTGCTCGTTGCCATTTTACGGGCAGGACTCAATCCTGCCCGTGGCCATTTTGTAGCCCTCAACGCCTCGATGGAAACGGCCGCGATGGAGGCATTTTTGCTGGGAGTGGAGGAAGCTCGTGTTTCGAGCGATCACTCTGAAGCCGAAGCCCGACGACGAACCGCAGCTCACCGCCTTGCGGCTTCGGGAACCTCCATGTTCGCGCCGCGTGGACGACGCATTGGCTGACGTGGGTATCTGGAAACTGCGTGCCGGCTTCGAAGACCTCATCGAGCTTTCCGCGGGCCGTGAGATGAAAGCGCAGGAGGAGCCTTCCCCACAACCCGGGCGCATACGCAAACGCAGCTCGGTAACAGGCCTCGATGTCCGAGCGCCCAGCTTCGACGCCCTTCGTCATCGCTTGCAGTGAAAGCGTACCGTCCCCTGGAACCAACAGCTCTTCTGGCGGTGGCATGGGCTCGTCACCGGGTGCGACACGCAACTCCAGCCACGCCGTCGATGGTGCACGAGCGGCAGGCATTCTCAGCGTCCGCAGCCTGTTGACGAGGCACTCCGCGACGGCGGGATCGTGGAGCGCCGTCTGCAGGAGCTTCGGCTTCACCACCTCACCACTGCGCGTGATGCCGATGAGCGCCTTGGTCGCACCGCGCAGCTCGGCGTCTTTGTAGGCGCCGAGTCGGTAACAGCGAACGACCTGGATCCAGTGGTTGCGACGCAGGAGACGCTGCACGTCGTTGCCATCGTGTCCGCCCTTGATGCGCTCCACGTTAATGGTCACCCGTGGATCGGGGTGACCCGTGGGGCCTGGGAGTGGGGCGAGAAGCTCTCCCGTGCCGCCTTTCCCCCAATGGCGATAGTCGCGGATCGTCTCGCGGTAACTTTGGGCACCGCGCTCCTGCAGGCGCTCTCCGAGTTTGTAAGGTTCCTCGAAGTGGACGACGGCCTTGGGCACGGAGGTCGTAGCCGAAGGCGGCGTCACTTCAACCGAAGGCAGCGTCACTTCAACCGAAGGCGGTGTCACTTCAGTCGAAGGCGGCGTCACCTCAGTCGAAGGCGGTGTCACTTCAGTCGAAGGCGGTGTCACTTCAGTCGAAGGCGGCGCGGCGGCGGCTCCAGACAGAGCTGGGCTGACGAGTCGAGGGTCGGTGGGCCAGAGCGCAGGTGGCGTGGGAATTTCAGTCGTAGGCGGTGGAGTGGGCGGAAGCCACGTCGCACACCCCGTGCCGCAGCACAGCGCGAGCTCAGTGACCACGCACAGCGCGAGCCTAGTGAAATGCATCGAGGAACCTCCCATAGCTCGTGTCACGATCCGCTCGCAGAGCACGGGTACGGTCCGCCAGCGTGGCAAGCTCCGCTGACGTCAAGGTGGCCACTCGACCTCGCGGCTTCGCCGGCGCAGCTAGCAGTGCGGCCAAATCAAAACTCGCAGGGTCCATGAACTGAGTACCCCCTTTCGTCAGGCCTTGCGGAACGAACTGCACGAACGGATCGGGCGCTCGACGAACGAAACCAACCCGCCGCTGCGGTGACTCCGGATCGCCATCCATTTCGGGGTGAAACGTCGCGTGGACCGGAGCACCCGCCTCACCGCGCGAAGAGCTCTCACGCCGGACAGCCTCGTGAAGCGAATTTCCAAACCGCTCCATCGTATGCGAGTCCCCTTCGAAAAGCGGATAGATGAGATGAACGACGCCCGGTGCTGCGAGGACCAGCTCCCTCGCGGACTCGACGACGAGCTCGCGAGAAAGCACCACACAAAAACGGCCGAAGGCACTCGCCGGATCGTTCATGAACGGGCAGAGAGCGAACGCATCGACGACCTCGAGAGCGTAACGGTAATGGATCCGCTGAACCACCGCCGCGAAGTCGGTTGCGAGAGGATGGGACGCATAGGTCCCGGCGAGCACAGGCGCATCAGCCACCGCCTCCTCCAACTTCGAAAGCGTACGAAAAACCAATCCGCCCTGCGAACATCTGGGTGCTGCCGGCACCGAGGATGCATTGTCCGAGCGCACCTTCTTGAAGAGCGAAGACCCCAAAGCCGCCCGAAGCAAAGATGGCGAGGCCCTTCCCAAGCGGCGCCTCGAGGCCCAAAGCGACGCGCATCGTGGGG
>CANMZR010000131.1 GCA_947502375.1 Polyangiaceae bacterium | reverse complement strand
ATGTTTCACGGGAAACATTCCGACCCCCGACGCACCCCGATGGCTCGCCCCCTATGTTTCACGGGAAACATTCCGACCCTCGACGCACCCCGATGGCTCGCCCCCCTTGTTTCACGGGAAACATCCCGACCCAGGACCGCCTCGCCGCCCACCGCCTCGCCGCACCCCCCATCTCGCCTCAACGCCCGACCGAGACCCCCTCAGCCCTCGTCGCTATCGACCTTCGTGACATCCCCCGGCAAGACCCCGTCCGTCGCGAGCGTATCGCCGTCTTCGCCCGACAACGTCCACTCAAGGCGCGCCACGTCCTGCGCCTCCGCCGCCGTTTCAACTGCGCGCACTCCGCCGCTCTGCAACGTCCGATTCAATCGCAACTCGCGACGAAGAGCCGCCACGTCGATGTTTTTAATGGTTTCACCGTAGAGTTCGACATCCGCGAATGGGAACTCCGAGGCCTGTCCTTGCCCGGGCAACGTCGGCGGCCCCGCGACCCACGCCTCAAGGGCACCCGCTCCGTCCCCCGCCGCCTCGGATCCATCGGCCGTCGCGCCGACCGCGTACGGCTCGCCATCCAGCCGCCTCAACGCCTCCCGAACCTCGGGCGAAAAGCTTCTCTCGAGCGGCTCCGCGTTTCTGAGGCGCGCGTCCACGGCCCCCCAATCGATCCCCGACGGCGCCTCCTCCATTCCGGCCGCGACCCGCAAGGCCCCAAGCTCCCTCGGCGAACCCACCCCAAAGAGCCCGCGCCACGTCAGCCGAACCTCCTGCGTGTCGGCGCAAACCCGTACCGTGTCGAGGCCCAGCGCCACCGTCTCGCCAACCGCCCCGGCTCCGCCCAACACCCGACCAAACGCCTGCCCTCCCGGCAGAGACGACTCAATCCGCCCGAGCTCCGCATGGACACCCTCCAGCAACAACCACTCTTCGCCGACCAGCCGCTCAAGCTGCTGATCGTCCGGGGCCGCCTGAAAAAAACCCCAATCAAAACCGGCGCCGATGGACGGAACAGCCCGCTCGACCTGGCGCCGCTGATCCATCGATAGCCCCCGACACCGGGCCTGCCAGAACGACGACACCGGGGCAAAACCTACGGCCACGCCAGGTCGCCAAGGATGGATCAAATTCGGCAGCTGAGCGCCTCCTTCGAGTCCACAGCCGACCGGATTCGCCGCCGACCCTGGCCCGCCGTACGCGCGCTCGTACACCAAGGGCAACTCCACAAAAAACTCCGGAACCGCCTCCGCATTCGCGCGGTTCCCAAATACATGGATCCCTTTGTCGAACAACGACTGCCCCGCCCGATAGAGCGCCATCCGAACGCCCATGGCCTGGCAGGGTCGGCCCCCCGCCGCTCTTGCACTGCCCGTCATCCAGACATCCACCCGAGGACGAAACGGAACGGCATCCGTCCCCTCGAGCAAACGGCTCAGCGGCGCTCCGTCTTGATACCGATCCGTCTGAACGAGTGGCAACGGCTCCAGCACGGTCATCGGGCCTAAGTGCACCATCCGAAACCGAGCCTGCGCGACGAGGGTCAGCTGCAACTCTGCCCCATTACGCCACACGAGCGCCCCGGCGGAAACCGGACCGATCGGCAACACCTTTGCCAGCACACCACTCGATGAAACGCTCACCGGGCGAATCCAACCACGGCTCGCTCCGTGAAACCAGCGTCAGGAGTACCGGCCTGCACGGAACGGACTTCCCCTCAGGAAACCATGCGCCCGCGCTCCAAGGCGACACGGCGCGGCGACAGCCCCTCAAAAAGGGCCGGTTGATGCGTCACCACCACCACGAGCGCCTGCCGATCGAGCTCCTGGCGCACCACCGCCAAAAGGCTCGCCACACCCGCCTGATCAAGCCCCGTCGTAGGCTCGTCAAGCAACACCAACGAGGGCGCATGAAGGAGGGCTCGCGCAAGCGCGATTCGCTGCCGCTGACCTCGGGACATCGTTCGAACCGGTCGCTCGGCAAAACGACCCAACTCAAAACGCTGCTCCACGCTCTCCCAGGCCCGCTCCGGATGCAGCCCGAGAAGCGCCGCCGCCAGCGCAATGTTCGCCCGCCCCGACAGGTCTCCATAGGCCAACGGCTCATGCGACACCCAGCCGATGGCCCGCCGGACCTCGGTCGCGTCCGAGCCGAGAGGCTCGTAGTCCACCGAGCCCGACGTAGGGCGCAGCATCGTCCCGATGACGCGCAAAAGCGTGGTTTTTCCCGAACCATTCGGGCCTTCAATCAACGTCAGACCCGGCCGGAGCTCGACATCGATGCCCCTCAACGCCGCGGTCAAACCATACGTCTTGACCAACCGCGTGCCTCGAACCCGCGCGATCTTCGCGCTGCCAATGGGGGAGCTTTCGGACATCGCCATGGTCTCTTTATCGTCGAGCGCTCGCGCCCACAACAAGCCCGGTACGAGGCGCTCCGTCGGTCGCGTTCAACCCGCGGCGTCTCGTCGTTCGCGCCGTCGGCACGGTCGCCCGATCGACTCTTCGACCGCGGTTCGGATGGCCGTGGGACCGCACGGCTTTCGGCTCTCGCAACCGCAGGCCGATCGTCCGGAGTACGAGCGCCTCCTCAAACCGGGTGATCGTTCGGCTGACCATATTGCGACATGGCCACCCTATCCGAGGCCGATTGCGCCTGCCACCGCTTGTGGAAAACCTCCGCAGTGACCTGTGAACGTCCATTGAACAACCACCGGATAAGGGGTGCACAGGCGCGCACCCGAAAGTTATCCACGCTCCGTCAGCCACCGTTCTCCAGCGACTCTCCCCAGCCATCCACGCCTCAACCACCCGGAATCAATCGCCTATTCGGAATCTCCAAGGTTTCCACATGCTCTACTACGACGACTGATCTTATTTATTTACATGTCTTAAGATCGAAGAAGACAGGCCCCTTCTATTCCATCCGCCGACAACCCAAATTCCTGCTAAGACACCCTCCCGCTCCCGAACAAAGTAGCCAGCCATATGGAAATCGTCACTCCAAAAAAGCACCTCGAGAAGTTGCTGTCACGCTGCCAAGGCGTCGCAGACAAAAAAAGCACCATGCCCGTTTTGGCGAACGTGCTTTTGTCGGCCGAAGGCAACACCGTCACCGTTTCCGCAACGGACTTGTACTTGACGATCTCGGGTTCGATTGAAGCCGAGGTGAAACGCTCCGGCAGCGTCGCCCTACCGGCTCGCGATGTTCATGAGCGAGTGAAAGCGATGCCTGACGGGCCCATCAAGCTCACCGTCACCAATGGCTCCGCCACCACGTTGCAGGCAGTGGGTTCGGCGCGTCGCTACACGCTTCACGGGCTCCCCGGCAGTGATTTTCCGCAACTACCGGAACCCTCCAGCGACGCCCCAACGATCGAAATCAGCGTTGCGATGCTGCAAAAGCTCGTCAAACGAACGATCTTTTCGATCTCGAGCGATGAAACACGTCCCCACTTGAACAGCGCTCTTTTTGAGTGCCGTGCAGCCAAAGGCTCAACGCCAGGACTCGTTCGCATGGTGACGACGGACGGCCATCGCTTGAGCAAAATGCAGCTCCCCGTCGAGAATCTCGCGGCGGAAACGACGATGCTCGTTCCCCATAAAGCGATGCAAGAGCTCCGGAAACTTTTCGACGATGTGCTCGACCATCGCGACACGACCATGGTGGCGATCACGCAAACCGGACCGAATGCTTTCTTTAAATTGGGTGGGATTCGATTTTCCGTAAAGCTCATCGACGCTCAATTTCCGCCGTACGATCAAGTCATCCCGGCGAGCAGCGAACGCATCGTTACGGCTGGTCGAACGGCGTTCATGGATGCCCTCAAAGCCGTGTCGCTCGCGGCCAGTGATCGCACCTACGGCGTCAAGCTTGCCATTGCGGCCAACGCGCTCCGAATCTCGAGCGAAAGCCCAGAGAGCGGCAACGCCTTCGATGAGATCCCCGTTGACTACGATGGCCCCGAGATCTCCGTCGGATTCAATGCGCAATATCTTCAGCACGTTCTGGCAGCCATGGATGTGGAAGAAGAAGTCTCGCTCGGACTGAGTGGTGATCTCGACCCGGCGGTCCTTCGTCCCGTGGGCCCAGGGAGTGAAGACTTCGTCGCGGTCGTGATGCCGATGCGAATCTGATTGAACGGCGAAGCGCTCCTTGATCAAACCGCTGACGCTGGATCGTCTGACGCTCGTAGACGTTCGAAATCTCGAGCGTGTGGACATCGAGCCCGGGCCTCGCATCAACGTCATTGCAGGCAACAATGGTCAGGGAAAAACCAGCGTCCTCGAGGGAATTTATGCTCTCGCGACCTCAAAAAGTTTTCGCTCGGCAAAACCCGGCGAGTTGGTTCGGCATACGACCTTAACCGCACGGCTGCGCGGCCGCTTCACGGAGGACTGGCCTTCAGGCAAGCTCGAGCGGTCTCAAGGCGTCGACGTATCCGCGCGCGGTAAACGTGACCTTTTCCTGGACGCCGAAGCACCGGCATCGCTCATTCACTATGCGACTCGCTCACCGGTCGTCGTCTTCGAGCCGAAGCAGCTCTCGCTCACCACCGGCGCCCCCGTTGAGCGACGAACCCTGCTCGACCGCGTGACGCTTTTTACTCACCCGCACGTGGCCGCTCACCGAGCGCGTTATGCCGCTGCTTTGAAGGAGCGCTTCGTTCTCCTCCAAGATCGACATCATGACCGTACCGGGGAGCTGCAAGCCTATGAGGCGATTCTCGCCGAGCACGGTGCCAATCTCACGGCCATTCGTGCCGAAGCGGTTCGTACCCTGCTCGTGCCGCTCGAAGAAGCCTTCCGGCGCATCGCGGCGCCCACGCTAAAACTCGAGGTTTGTTATGTTCCTGGGGGTAGCGCGGATCCTGAAGAGGTTCGCTCCCGCTTGGCACTCACGCGTCGGCAGGATCAACAACGAAAGCGCACGAGCTACGGACCACACCGCGACGACTTAGCCCTCTTGCTCGATGGTCACGACGTCCGGCTCGTGGCGTCCCAAGGGCAACATCGAGCCTTGACGTTGGCGCTGAAAAGCGCGGAATTAACGACGATCGCGCAAGCTCGTGGTGTCCAACCGATCCTGCTGCTCGACGACGTGTCGAGTGAGCTTGATCCGCAACGAACATCCGCTCTCTTCGACTACCTTGGCACCACCGAAAGCCAAATTTTTCTAACCACGACTCGGCCCGAGCTCATCTTCGCTTCGCTGAAGACCTCCGAACGCGCCAATTTTATCATCGAAAACGGAAGCATTCGCCGGACCGCGTAACGCTCAGGTTTCTTCCTGATGAGCGAGGAGGAAACTCAACGACGGAAGCGATCTCGACCGCTTGCAAATGCGCAATCGATAGCGTGTCTGCGAAGGGTGGACGTGCTAGCGTAAGGGCGTCAAAAAGACGGCGCGAACGTCAATAGTTAGCGCCTAAAACGACCACGCCCTAGCGGCTTTGGTCCCGAACGCGAGCCTTCTCTCGCGGTAGCCAACGGCATCGATGAACGAAACGACTCCTGCGCAAGCGACGACCGTCGCGCCACCCACGCCTGCAACGGCCGTTTACGATGCATCGAGCATCACGGCCCTCGAAGGCCTCGATGCGGTTCGTAAGCGCCCGGGCATGTACATTGGCGACGTTCACGATGGTTCGGGGTTGCACCATCTCGTCTGGGAAGCCGTTGACAACTCCGTGGACGAGCATCTCGCGGGGTATTGCTCCGTCATCGATATCGTCATGCACTTCGATGGCTCCGTGAGCGTGGCCGATAATGGCCGTGGGATCCCGGTTGGCCAGCACTCCAAAGGAGTGAGCGCGGCCGAGGTGGTGATGACCATCCTGCATGCCGGCGGAAAGTTCGACAACAACAGCTACAAAGTCTCCGCCGGTCTGCACGGCGTCGGGGTCAGTGCAGTCAACGCGTGCTCCGAGACGCTGAAGCTCGAGATCAAGCGTGACGGTAAGGTCTGGCAACAAGAATACGCGCGCGGCGTTCCCAAGTACCCGCTGAAGAGCATCGGCGAGACGACCGCAACCGGAACGAAAGTACGCTTCAAACCGGACGCGCAAATATTTTCGTTCCTGGAGTTCGGTTACGACATTCTCGCGAACCGGCTGCGCGAACTCGCGTTCTTGAACGCCGGACTCATCATTCATTTGAGCGACGAGCGACCGAACGGAACCTCGGAAACCTTCCTTTACCAGGGTGGCGTGTGTGAGTTTGTCAAACATCTCGCTGCCGCGAAAGAACCCATTCACGCGGAGGTCGTTCACTTCATCGCCGAGGGTGAGACCTCGATTGAAGGCAAACAAGCACCGGTAATCGTCGAAGTCGCGCTCCAGTGGACGAGTTCCTATCAAGAAGCGATTTTCTGTTACACGAACAACGTCAAAAACCGCGATGGCGGAACGCACCTGACCGGCCTTCGTACAGCGCTGACGAAGTGCATCAACGCTTACGGCACGAGTCAGAACTTGTTTCGCGATTTCAAGGGAGGTCTGCAAGGTGAAGATGCTCGTGAAGGATTGACCTGCGTGCTCAGCGTGAAGCACCCCGATCCGTCCTTCGATTCGCAGACGAAATCGAAGCTCGTTTCCAGCGAAGTGAAGGGCATCGTCGAGACCGCGGTCAACGACAAGCTGGGTCAATTCTTTGAGGAACACCCGGACGTCGCCCGGCTCATCCTCGAGAAAGCGCTCCAATCGGCGAGAGCGCGCGAGGCGGCACGAAAAGCACGCGAAGCCGTTCGCAAGACTTCCCTCGATATCGCTTCCTTGTCAGGCAAGCTCTCCGGCTGCCAGAGCAAGGATCCCACCATCACGGAGCTTTACATTGTCGAGGGAGAGAGCGCCGGCGGCAGTGCGAAAATGGGTCGCGATCGTCGCTATCAAGCGATCCTCCCGTTGAAGGGTAAGATCCTCAACGTCGAGCGCGCGAGCATTGAACGGATGCTCGGGTCCCAGGAAGTCGGCACGCTCATCACCGCCCTCGGTTGCGGAGTCAGCGGCGCGGGCGGCCTCGATCTCGACAAGCTTCGCTACCACAAGGTCATCTTGATGACCGATGCCGACGTCGATGGCGCTCACATCCGAACGTTGCTGCTGACTTTTTTTTACCGGCAGATGCGTGAACTCATCGAGCGCGGATACCTCTACATTGCACAACCCCCGCTCTATCGCGTGACGCGTGGCAAGAAGGATCTCTATCTGAAAGACGATGCGGCGCTCGAGACGTTCGTCACGGAGCACGCGATAGAGAAGCTCGAGCTCGTGCCGACCAAGGGGGGCGTCGCTCTCTCGGGTCAGCCGTTGTTGCGACTCGCCGTTCGCTTGAAGCGGTTCCGACAGGCGCTCTCGAACCTCGATAAACGCTGCGATGCTCGAGTTGCCGCCGCGCTCTTGCGCTCGGTCGCGATGGATCTCGAAGATCTGCACGACCAAGAAAAAGTGGACGCTGCCGCCAAAGCGCTCGAGGTTTATCTAGGCGCTTTTTACCCGGATATGCTTCCGTTGACGATCTCGGTGGGCTGGGATCTCGAGCACTCCGCCGGCCGCATCGAACTCTCGACGCAAGGAGCCATTCGCGGCCGCAAGAGCGTGGTCGATTGGCGACTTCTCGAATCGCCTGAATATCAAGAAGCCCTCGCGACGCAAAAGGACCTTCAGAGCATTGGTGAGCCGCCGTATCTGGCGCGCGGTCCCGAGGGTGAGACGACGCTCGCCGGCTCGGAGGCCTTGACCGCCTTCCTCGATGCGCGCGGGCGCAAAGGGATCACGGTCAGCCGGTACAAAGGCCTCGGTGAAATGAATGCGGGTGAGCTCTGGGAGACGACGATGAATCCCGACGCCCGTGTTTTGCGCCAGGTTCGCGTGGACGACCCCCTGCTCGGCGACGAACTCTTCTCGATCTTAATGGGTGACCAAGTCGAACCCCGACGCGCCTTCATTGAACTGCACGCGCTGTCGGTCCAGAATCTCGACATTTGATGCCAACCCGCGCGTGAACGATACGCCTGGGCCGGAAGCCGGTGGCCACGATGGAAAAAGAGGGGCAAATGGACGCGGAATCGTCAACGGAGACTCGCTCGTTTGGTCAGGACTTCGAGCGCGTGACCGCGCTCATTCGGGAAGAATGGCCCGCCGTCGATAAGGCCGCCCTCGAGGCGACGAACGGTGACTTTGATGGTGTTCTCGCACTTGTCGCGACGACCACGGAACACACGCGAGCACTCGTTCGAAGGCAACTCGAAGAGCTGCGACGAGAGGCTCACCAACCCAACGATTCGGGGTTTCTACCCTCAGAGTGGAACGACATCCTTCGTCGCGTGCAAGGGCGAGCCGGCGGCGTGGCGCGTGATCTAAAGTCGCACGCACTGCAGGAGGCGACGCATCAAGTACGCCGCAATCCGCTGACGAGTCTCCTCGTCGCTCTAGGTCTCGGGTTCTTGCTGGGTTTGGCGTTGCGGAGAAGCCCCCCCCGTGGGTGAGGATGCCGGCTCGAGCCACGCCGCCGCTCTTCCGACGCCCGGTTGGCTTCGGGCCATCGGCACCCTGCTCGGAGTGCATGTCGAGTACGCGCAGCGCGAAGCCCTAAACGACCTGAGTCGCCTGCTTTTTGGTTTGATCTTCCTCGCACTCGGAGGCGTCGCGCTCAGCCTCGCGCTCGCGGGTCTTCACGCCGCGGTGATCATCGAACTGCATCGGGAATACGGCTGGCCGTGGCCTGTCGCGTGCGGCGTTCTCGCATTTGCGGACGTCGTGATTGCGGTGGTGTTGTTGCTCATGGGTCGTGCTCGATTGCGCAAACCTGTCCTTCGCGAGACGCGTGCGCTCGTGCGCCGAACGGTCACCCAGCTGACCGAGCCATGACACCTCGCGGGACCAAGCTCTGCGAGGGCCGCCGTTTTCTCGTCACCGGAGCCGCCAGCGGGATCGGCGCCAAGGTGACGGAACGACTTCTGCAGGCTGGAGCCAAGGTGCTTGCGACGGATCGGGACGAGCGCGCGCTCCACAGTCAAAGCGCGAGCTGGTCCGGGGGAGAGCTCGTGTGCCGACGACTCGACGTATCCGAGCCACGCGACTGGCAAGAGGCCATCGCAGAAGTGGTCCGACGCTGGGGAGGCCTTGATGTCGCTTACAACATTGCCGGGTTTCTCGCGCCCGGCTGGGTGCATGAGTTCGAGGTTGGGGACATCGATCGCCATCTCGCGGTCAACGTCAAAGGCGTGATGCTCGGCACCCGCTATTGCGCGGAGCAGATGGTCCGATGCGGGGATGGCCATATCGTGAACGTCGCCTCGATGGCGGCGTATGCGCCCATCCCTGGGATCGCGATTTATTCAGCTTCGAAGTACGCCGTGCGAGCCTTTTCACTGGCCGCAGGTCTCGAGCTACGGTCCCACGGCGTCTCGGTGACGGTTTTGTGCCCCGACGCTGTCGCGACTCCGATGCTCGAAAAGCAGGTCGACTTCGATGAAGCGAGCTTCACTTTTTCGGCGCCCCGCATCTTGTCCGCAGACGAAGTCGCGCAGGTTCTAACGGAAGAAATTCTTCAGGAGAGGCCCCTCGAGGTGGCCCTTCCGCGGGGGCGAAAATGGCTCGCACGCGCGGCGGACTGGATGCCCGAAGCGGCTCGAATTCTGCGGCCGCTGATCGAGCGAGCTGGGCGTGCCAAGCGCATCGCTTTCCGGCGCTCCTGACATTTTCCGAGATCGCTTGACCTAGGCCTACGCTGTCTCCCAATATAGGACGGCTGGCCGGTTTGTGTCTAAGGCTAGCTCGAAAAGGCCCTATGAAAAACACCCGAATCTCGACCATCGCTGTGCCGGTCACGCTTCTTTTTGCAGCTTCGTGTGCCCTTCGTGTTGGCTCAAATTCCCGCCAAGAAGGATCGGCCAACGGGCCAACTGCATCGGACATTACCAAGCCGCCTCCCCCGAGCAGCGGGGTCGGAGGAGACGCCTCGGGTGAGGTCGCCTCGTCGGCCTCGACGAGTGGGGTTGGGGGCGATCCTTCCATGGCCTCGAGCGACCTTTCATCGAGTGTGGTCGCCTCGTCGAGCGCGAGCAGCGCCACCGGCGGCAACGGTTGCTATAGCGAGCCCTTCGACGCGAACGTCTCTTTGGCGTCGGTGGAAGCGACCTTCAAGGGCAGCCAATGGATAGCCGCGATGCTCTCCACGCTGAAGCTGCGCTATCCGAACGGGTGGTTCGTCGTCGACCAGATGAAGACCGACTCCTTCCTCGTCAACGACCTGCCCAGTTATTACCAAACCTCAACTTGGTCCGGCATGATCGACGCCATCGATACGGCGTGCCACGAAGAGACCCACGGTTACGATTTTGATAAGTCCCTCAACCTGCCAGGTAAGCACCTCTACTATCTAGGCAAAGACCTCTCGATCGCCGCAAGCCAGCTCGACTTTTTTCCTCGCAATGAGATTTTGTCCGAGGTGCAAAAGGGAGGCAGTGTCACGACGAGCTACGACAACACGTACTTGAAGGGAACTCAGGGAAGCTATTCCCTGATCTTCCTCGCGGATGAGTTGACGGCCTACACAAACGGCCTCGCTTGCGTAACGACCGTGGTCGATCAGCTGAACTCGGGCTCCTCGTTTCGCGATGGCCTCGCCGCGCATCTCTATTATCTTGAGCTGTACTTACGGATCGCGCGGACGAAACATCCGACCCTGTACACCTCGATGAAGGCCGACGCGAGCTGGCAAAAGTTCGTGCGCTTTTCGTGGGCGCGCGGCCATTTTTGGTATCAGGCAGCGGCGGCCTATCCACTGCTTGGCTCGAACGACGGGGTCATCTGGGCGCGCGTCGAAGACACGGCCAACAGCGACGAAATAGCGCAATTCACTTCGGACAACGTCGGCGATGTCGCGTGCAGTCCATAGTCTTGTCCCCCCCGGGGTTGCCGCCCGGGGGCCGCCTCGGTGCCCGTTCCCTCAAGGTGTGGGCGGGTCGCGCCAGAGCCAGCCATTGATCGTAAAGCGCCCCTCTTCGAAGGCGAGGGGCATCGAAGCGACCACCGGGCAGACCCAATGGTTGAGGCCCGAGTCAAAGAGGACAAGGGAGTTGTCCTCCGGCTCGATGGTCACGCGCTCGTTGTCTTCAAGCACGAGCTGACCACCGGTCCAGCGCGGTACGCCGTGAAAAAAATACACGTACGAAAGCGCCCGCCGACACGCCTCCTCGCCTTGATTGTCACGATGCGGGCGATAGAACCCGCCCTCGAGGTGAACGGTCAGCTGCCGCTCCACTCTCGCAACGTTCGGTAAGTCCACGTTGAGCCCGACCGCCGCCCAAAGCGCGAGCTCGCGCACCCTGGTGACCACCTCGTCGGCCTCCTCCACGGTCGTGTAGTGAACGCGCGCCCGTCGATGGTCGTCCGCGCCGCCCGTGCTTGCATCCACGTAATAGTTTCGCTCGGAAAC